>JAIRMT010000171.1 GCA_031258505.1 Treponema sp. | reverse complement strand
AGCCCCGCGTCTTAAACTTCCAGCCCCGCGTCTTAAACTTCCAGTCCCGCGTCTCAAACTTCTAGTCCCGCGTCTAATGGCTGGATATAGAAAAGCCCGCGAATAGGCTAGAGCTTCGTGTTCTCGCGCTATTTGTGGGCTTTCTGCGGTTCGTCAATCCTCTTCGGCTTCGGTTTCCTCAGCAATGAAGTCGTCATTCTCAGAGTCGGCAACTTTTTCCAGCTTGCGGCGGTCAAGGATTTCCTGCATCTCGATATCAAGGTCTTTGTTGTCCTCGTCAAAAAGCTTTACATCACGGTAGCGTTTCATACCAGTACCAGCAGGGATTGGGTGGCCGATGATGATGTTTTCTTTGAGACCACGCAGGTAGTCGGTAGAACCGGCAATGGCTGCATTGGTGAGTACCCGCGTGGTTTCCTGGAAGCTGGCGGCTGAAAGGAACGAGTCGATGTTAAGGCTGGCTTTGGTAATGCCCTGAAACGTGGGGCGGGCGACTGCCGGATGGCCGCCTTCCGCAATCACATGGGCGTTTTCCTCGTGGAAGCGGTACTTGTCCACCATCTGACCGTAGATGAACTTGGTATCGCCTACGGCCACGATTTCCACCTTACGCATCATCTGCCTGATGATAACGCCGATGTGCTTATCATTGATGGACACGCCCTGGAGCCGGTACACCTGCTGAATCTGATCCATGAGGTAGCGCTGAAGTTCCGCCTCCCCTTTGATACGCAATATGTCATGGGGATTCATGGCTCCCATGCAGAGCTGCTCGCCAGCTTCCACTGTATCGCCATCGCGGACTAGAAGCCGCTTGGTCATGGGGATAAGGTGCTTGTACTCCTTACCAAAGACGTCCTGCACGATGACTACCCGCTTGCCCTTGACGATATTCTTGAAATGCACGGTTCCTGAAATCTCGGCGAGTACCGCCGGGGTCTTGGGCTTGCGCGCTTCGAACAACTCACTGACGCGGGGAAGGCCGGAGGTGATGTCTGACGCCTTGGCGGATTCCATGAGGGTTTTTGCAATGATCTGGCCAGCGTTGATTGTCTCGCCGTCGTCAACCTGGAGATAGGCTTTACCGGGCAAGAAGTACGAGGCAAGCTCGTTGCCGGCGGCATCGGTGATGAAGATACGCGGCTGTTTGCTCTCAGACTGGAACTCGTTGATCTGCTTCTCAACGTTACCCGTTTCCTCGTCTATTTCTTCTTTAAGGGTAGCGCCAAGCAGGATGTCCTCGTACTTCACGATGCCGGAAACTTCGGCAATGATTGGGTCAGAGAAGGGGTCAAACGTGGCGATGGTTCTGTTCGAGTCAACTACGTCGCCTTTTTTAACCAAAAAGTCCGAACCGTTCCGCACCTCGATCTTCTGATCCGGCCCGATAAGGTAGAGCATGTTGTCAAGGATCAGGATGTATGCGATTTCGGCTGAACAGATTTCCTCTTGACCTCGCTTGATGATGGGTCTGCCCTTGAGGACTTGTTTACCGTTTTCCACAAGCAGTTGGTCATGTTCCTGAAGCTGGTATTCTTTCATAATCTTGTTGACAATGGTCTGACCCTTGCGCGTGAAGAGCCAGTGGCCGTTTGCCAGTTCAACGTGAGCGCCGGATACTTCGCGGATATACACTGGGAACTTGAGGAAGATGCGGTTTTCCTCACTCACCTTGGTTGCCGCGCCGCCGATGTGGAAGGTACGCATGGTGAGCTGGGTTCCGGGCTGGCCGATGGACTGCGCCGCAATGGTTCCAACAGCCTCTCCAATATCCACCGAGCGGTTTGTAGCGAGGTTACGGCCATAACAGCGCCGGCAGACGCCATGCTTGGCCTCACAGGTAAGCACGGTTCGTATCCGCACACTCTCAACGCCGGCGTCTTCGATAATCTTTGCGATCTCCTCGGTGATTTCCTCGTTTACCCCGATGATGATTTCACCAGTGATAGGATGCCGCACCCGTTCAAGGGTATAGCGGCCTACAATGCGGTCTGCGAGGGCTTCGACAATCTCCTCGCCGTCCTTGATCGCGGCATAGGAAACGCCGTTGATGGTTCCGCAGTCGTCTTCGTTGATAACCACGTCTTGGGCAATGTCCACGAGCCGCCGCGTCAAGTAACCAGCTTCGGCGGTTTTAAGCGCGGTGTCGGCGAGACCCTTGCGAGCGCCATTGGTGGAGATGAAGAACTCAATAACGGAAAGCCCTTCCTTGAAGTTAGAGCGGATCGGTAACTCAATGATGTCGCCGGAAGGCTTGGCCATGAGGCCGCGCATACCGGCGAGCTGGCGAATCTGGTTGCGGCTTCCGCGCGCGCCGGAGTTGGCCATCATGTACACTGAATTAAAGCCGTCGCGGTCAGCCTCCAGGGTCTTCATCATGATGTTGGTGAGGTCTTCATTGGTCTTTGACCAGACTTCAACTACGCGGTTGTAACGCTCTTCTTGGGTGATATGTCCCTGTCGCCACTGTTTCTGGATAGACTCAACCTCGTGGTTGGCTTTCTCGATCATCTCGGTTTTTTCTTTGGGAACCACAATGTCGTCAACGCCGATAGTAGCGCCGAACACGGTCGCGTACTTGTAACCGGTATTCTTGATGGCGTCGAGCATACGCACGGTTGTCCACGAGCCTTTCTCGGCAAAGATGTTCTCGATAAGAACGCGAAGTTCCTTGTCTTTCAACTCATAGTTGAGGAATGGAATCTCCTTGGGCAGTTCTTCGTTAAACACAAGCCGTCCGGCGGTGGTTTCTATCAACCCCTTTTCATCCGGGAACATCTCCACTGGCGTTACACCCTTTTCAACGGTTGTCCAGATCGGCTTTTTTTGAACTTTCACCTTTATCAGCGCTTCCCAGTCAAGTACCTTTGCATCAACTGCCATCAGCACTTCCTCAACCGAGGAATAGACCGGAGGAATGTTCTTTGTTTCCGCCTTTTTCAGACCCGGACGTTTCGCATCACGCTTGACCCGCGTGAGGAAGTTGATACCCAGAATCATGTCCTGTGAGGGGAACACAATGGTTTTGCCATTGGCGGGGTTCAACAGGTTACGCGCCGACAGCATGAGGTTCCAGCACTCCATCTGGGCGGCCTGAGTCAGCGGCACATGCACCGCCATTTGGTCGCCATCAAAGTCTGCATTAAAGGCGTTGCAGACCAGTGGGTTCAGCCGAATCGCTTTGCCTTCGACAAGAACTGGCTCGAAAGCCTGTATGCCTAGCCGGTGCAGGGTCGGAGCGCGGTTCAGCAGCACTGGATGTTCCTTCACCACCTCATCAAGAATGGCGAATACCTCCGGCGTTTCCTGCTCAACAAGCATCTTTGCCTTCTTTATGTTATAGACTACGTCCTTATCAACGAGTTTTTTCATAATAAACGGCTTGAAGAGTTCCAGCGCCATTTTGGTAGGAAGCCCGCACTGCCACATCTTGAGGTCGGGGCCGACCGTAATGACCGAGCGGCCTGAATAGTCCACACGCTTGCCGAGTAGGTTCTGGCGGAAACGTCCCTGCTTGCCTTTGAGCATATCCGAGATGGATTTAAGAGGCCGATTGGAAGCGCCTTTCACCACCCGCTTTTTCTTGGAGTTATCAAACAGCGCGTCTACCGCTTCCTGCAACATACGCTTTTCGTTGCGGATGATAATGTCAGGCGCATTCAGAGCCATAAGCCGTTTCAGGCGGTTGTTGCGATTGATCACACGGCGGTAGAGGTCATTCAGGTCGCTGGTGGCAAAACGTCCGCCGTCAAGCTGAACCATTGGCCGTAGTTCTGGCGGGATAACCGGAACCACGTCAAGGATCATCCATTCGGGTTTGTTTGTGGAGTTGCGAAAGTTTTCGACGATCTCGATACGCTTCAAGAGTCGTTTATCGCTCTTGGGTCCCTTCTCCCGCATCTTGGCGCGCAGTTCAGTGGCCATCTGGTCAAGGTTAAGGTTTTCAAGCAAGGTACGAATCGCTTCCGCGCCCATGCCAGCGGTGAAGCTGTTGCCGTAGCGCTCCTGCACCTCGTAATACTCCTCCTCGGTGAGCAACTGCATTCGCTTGAGGTCAGTGTCACCGGCTTCAATAACTATATACTTCTCGTAGTAAAGAATTGAACGGAGTGCGGACAGGGTGAGGTCGAGCAGAAGTCCCATACGGCCAGGTACAGAGCGGTAATACCAGATGTGCGAAACTGGCGCGGCCAGCTCAATGTGTCCCATGCGTTCACGGCGTACCTTGAAGTGCGTTACCTCAACGCCGCAACGATCGCAAATCACGCCCTTGTACCGAATGGACTTGAACTTGCCGCAATAACACTCCCACTCTTTGGTAGTGCCGAAGATACGCTCGCAGAAGAGGCCGTCCTTTTCAGGCCGCAATGTCCGGTAGTTTATCGTTTCCGGTTTTTTTACCTCACCATAAGACCAGGCGCGGATCATATCCGGCGAGGCGAGACGAATCATAATCGAATCAAAATCTTGTATATCACGCATTTTATTTACTCCTCAACATTCGGAATTGTCCACGAATTACACGAATAAAGACAGTTGTCAAAGCCTGGTGTTAGATTCGTGTATTCGTGGACATGAAAAGATTTAGAAATTAGAACCAGCCTTGACGATAAGCTCGTCGTCCCGCTCGGTAAGCGCGATCTGCTTGCCCTTCCTGTCGTAAATCGTGAGGTCAAGCGCAAGGCCACGCAGTTCCTGTACCAGCACGTTGAAGGATTCCGGTATACCGGCAGTGGTGGAGGGTTCGCCCTTCACAATAGCCTCGTATATCTTGGAACGTCCGGTCATGTCATCGCTCTTGATGGTCAGCAGTTCCTGCAAGGTATTGGCTGCGCCATAGGCTTCCAATGCCCAGACTTCCATCTCGCCAAGCCGCTGACCGCCAAACTGTGCCTTGCCGCCCAGCGGCTGCTGGGTTACGAGGGAGTAAGGGCCGGTGGATCGGGCGTGCATCTTGTCGTCAACCAGATGGTGCAGCTTGAGGAAGTAGATTACACCACAGAAGATGGGGTTTACGAACTTTTCGCCAGTACGTCCATCACGCAGCATGGTCTTACTCGTTACCGGCAGGCCAGCTTCTTTGAGTTTCTCCTCAATTTGCTCGGTTGAGGGAGACTGGAACACTGGCGTGGAGAACCACTGATCCAGCGTAGAGGCAGCCCAGCCAAGCTCGGTTTCGAGGAGCTGACCGATATTCATACGCGAAGGAACGCCAAGCGGTGTCAGGCATAGGTCGAGAGGCGTGCCGTCTTCCATATAAGGCATGTCCTCTTCTGGCAGAATCCGCGCCACAACACCCTTGTTCCCGTGTCGGCCTGCCATTTTATCGCCTTCACGCAGTTTGCGCTTGGTAGCAATGAGTACCTTCACCCGTTCATCAACACCTGGATTCAGATCATCGCCCTGACTCCGTTTGAGCCGCTGTATATCAATGATCGTGCCGTCAATACCGTGAGGCACACGCAGAGATGAATCCCGCACTTCCTTAGCCTTTTCGCCGAATATCGAATTCAGCAGTTTGAATTCCGGCGTGGTTTCGGTTTCGCTCTTGGGCGTAACCTTGCCCACAAGGATATCGCCGGCGCGAACCTTTGCGCCAACCCTGATGATGCCTTCACTATCAAGGTTATCAAGGCTCTTTTCAGACGTGTTGGGAATGTCACGGGTTATCTTTTCCGGCCCCAGCTTGGTTTCCCTCACTTCCATGATGAATTCCTTAATGTGGATCGAGGTAAACATATCCTCCTTCACCACCCGCCGAGAAATGAGGATCGAGTCCTCATAGTTATATCCGTTCCACGGCATGAAACCCACGAGAACGTTCCGCCCCAGGGCGAGTTCGCCATAGCGCGTGGCCGGCCCGTCGGCTATCACCTGACCCGCGACAACCCGCTCACCTACCTGCACTATGGGGCGCTGGTTATAGCAGGTATCCTGATTGGTTCGCTGGTACTTCACGAGACTGTATACATCAAGTCCCTCCTCATTGGTCTCAGCAATTCTGCGGGTGTTACCTTCATCGCTTTGGATCACCACTTCAAAAGCAGTAACGCGGACAACCGTACCGTCGCGCCGCGCCTTTGCCAGTACGCCTGAATCATAGGCGCACTTGTCTTCCATACCGGTTCCCACACGGGGAGCTTCCGGGAACACAAGCGGAACCGCCTGCCGCTGCATGTTGGAACCCATGAGCGCGCGGTTGGCATCGTCATGTTCAAGGAAGGGAATAAGCGAGGCGGATACTGAGATGATCTGCTTGGGGGACACATCCATGTACTGAATGTCCCGCGGGCTACGGGTGGTATAATCACCCTCACGCCTACAGGAAACCTGGCCGTCAAGCCCATCGGCAAACGAGCCATCGGCGTTCAGCTTCGCCGAGGCTTGGGCGATGTAGTAGCGATCCTCGTCCATGGCTGAAAGGTACTCAATCTCCTGCGAGGCAACGCCGTCAAGCACTTTGCGGTAAGGCGTTTCCAAAAAGCCATACTCGTTTACCCGTGTATAGTTAGCGAGCGATACGATAAGCCCGATGTTTGGCCCTTCCGGTGTTTCAATGGGGCACATACGTCCATAGTGGGTGTAATGCACGTCGCGCACCTCAAAGCCGGCGCGGTCACGGGACAGACCGCCCGGACCGAGCGCGTTAAGCCGGCGCTTATGGGTAAGTTCCGCCAGCGGATTAACCTGATCCATGAATTGAGAAAGCTGGCTTGAGCCAAAGAATTCTTTTATAGCCGCCACTACCGGTTTAATCGAGATGATGTCCTGCGGCTTAATGGTATCAGTTTCTTTGAGGCTCATACGCTCTTTGGCGATCCGTTCCATGCGGCTGAACGCGGTTTTCATGGTATTGGCCATGAGTTCGCCGACTGAACGCACGCGCCGGTTGCCCAGATGGTCGATATCGTCGATGTTGCGATCCCCGATAAACACCTTTATTAGGAACTTCATGGTTTCAATGATGTCCTGTTTAGTGAGTGTGAAGTCCTCAAGGGGCGGGGTAAAATTAAACTTCTTGTTGAGCTTGTAGCGTCCGACCTTGCCCAGGTCATAGCGCCGCGACGTGAAGAACATACCTAACAAGTCTTTCTCTGCAGCCTCCACTGTGATAGATTCGCCGGGCAACAACACCGAATACACGGCGGAAATCGCGTCTTCACGTGAAGGCTCATCCCCATGGTTCGGGTCGTCGTTCACAAACTTGATCTCTTCCCGTTCAAAGCAGTTTAAGAGCATCTCGGAATCAAGAGAGTCCGGAGACTTAAAGTCGATAACCTCGACCTGTGCAACTCCGTTCTGCAAAAGCTCGTCAACGTTATGCGGGTGCAGTTTTTCACCTGCGCGGTAGAGCTTCTTTTGTCCGCCACCCTCAGCCTCGGTAATCCATACGGCTTTTGAAAGCACACGGCCCGAAAACTTTTCCCGTGTTTCCCGATCATCAATAACCTCAAGGTTTTCGGTCATATAGAACGAGTGAATAATATCCTCGCGGTTCTCGTAGCCTAAAGCGCGAAGAAAAATCGTGCCGAGAATCCGTTTCTTCCGGTCAATCTTGGCATAAATGAGTTCCTTTTTCTGGTCAATCTCAAATTCCAGCCATGAACCGCGATACGGGATGATGCGTGAGGAAAACACGCCCTTCTCATGGCTGAAAATGACACCTGGGGACCGGTGAATCTGGGAAACAACGACCCGCTCCGCACCGTTGATGATAAACGTACCCCGCTCGTTCATAATGGGGATATCTCCCATGTAGATATCCTTCTGTCTGATTTCACCGGTCTGCTGGAAGATGAGATTCACCCGCGCCTTGAGCGAAACCGCGTAGGTGATGCCCTTTTGCTTACAGTCCAGCTCGGAGAACTTGATGTTATCCTCGTCAAACGTGTAGTACTCATACTCCAGAACCATATCCCCGTTGGGGCTTTCAATGGGAAAGGTTGTTCTGAACACTTCCTCAAGGCCCTGCACTTCGAGGGGCTCATGGTTCCGAAGCCGTTCCCGCTGAAGGAAACGTTCATAAGAACAAAGCTGAATATCAATGAGATTTGGTAAATCCATCACATCATGAATATCCTTCCCTATATACACCCGTTTCGAAATCGCATTTTCCGCTACCATTCATCCTCCTTGTCAACATATAAAAAAGCCCCGGCACAAGACCGAAGCTCTAGTCATTGGAACCATAAGGCTCCAATGATATAACCTGAGAAACTAAGCTGTTGGCTTGATGGTCCTACTGGATTTCAACCGTACCGCCGGCGGCAGTGACTGAGTCCTTAATCTTCGTAGCATCGGCCTTGGAAACATTTTCCTTGATCGGCTTGGGCGCTCCCTCGACCAGCTCCTTGGCTTCTTTAAGACCAAGACCAGTAACAGCCCTAACCTCTTTGATGACCGAGATCTTCTTAGAATCATCAAACGCCTTGAGAATAACATTGAACTCCGTCTTCTCCTCGACTGCCTCAGCAGGCGCGCCTGCGGCAGGACCAGCCGCCACAGCTACCGGAGCTGCAGCGGAAACACCAAAAGCTTCCTCCAGCGCCTTGACCAGCTCGGAAATCTCCAGAGCAGTCTTGGTTTTCAGCGCCTCAATAATCTCTTCATTACTCAATGCCATATTATCTTCTCCTTGTATTAGTTAAGCGTCCCTACAGACACTTTCTTAAAACCGACAGGAATGGCGCGGCGGTTTGCCGCTGAAGCCTGACGGTCTTGTTTCACGAGTTATGCCTCTGGCGTGGCTTCAGCCGCCGCCTCCGCACTGCTGCTTTCGGCTTTCTTGTCCCCAATAGCCTTGATGGTTCTCACCAGACGGGCATTGATATCGTTGAGCGCGCCAACGAGGTTTCGCGTCGGCCCGTTCATCACCGACAACAACATGGAAATCAATTCCAGCCTGCCGGGTAGTTTGGAAAAAGCTTCAGTCTGGGCCGCATCATATATCGAATCGCCGATAAGCGCGCCCTTCACCTTGAGCGCAGGAGCCTCTTTGGTAAAAGCAAACAGGGTCTTGGCAACCTCATTCGCGTCCTTTGACGTGATGGCCACAGCGGTCGGACCAGTAAGGTACGACGCCACATCCAGCGTAGACAGTTGCTCAAACGCAATTCGCGCGAAGTTATTCTTCACCACCTTAAAGCGCGCATCCTTGTCCCGAATCTGCTTACGCAGAGTAGTAATCTGCTCAACCGTAAGCCCCCGGTAATCGGCAAAGATAAAATCTTTGGAAACGCCAAACTCTTCTTTCAGCGCATTAATGGACGCGGTTTTCGCGTTCTGTATCTTCTTTGCGATAATCGCCACAATTTACTCCTCATCCTTGATCGAAACCCATACACCAGGTCCCATACTGGAAGCCACTGAAATGGTCTGAATGAACTCGCCCTTCGCATCAACAGGCCGTTTGCGCTTAATCTCGGTAACAGCAGCCCTGACGTTTTCCGCGACCTTTTCGCTGTCCATCGAAATCTTCCCCACCGCGAGGTGTACTACACCGGTTTTGTCAGCGCGGAATTCCGTGCGGCCCTTCTTGAGTTCGGCCAGGGCTGTTTTGAGGTCAAAGGTAACGGTTCCGGTCTTGGGGTTAGGCATAAGCCCGCGCCGTCCTAGTATCATACCGAGCTTGCCGACATCCTTCATCATATCCGGCGTTGCCACCGCGATGTCGAAATCAAGCCAACCGCCCTTTATCTTGTCGATCAGGTCATCAGCGCCCACAAAGGTCGCGCCAGCATCCTGCGCATCCTTTTCCCTCTCAGGCTTACAGAAAACCAGCACCCGCTTTTCACCCTTAAACTGATGCGGCAGAACCACAGTATCACGCACCGACTGGCTCTTCTTCAAGTTCAGTTTCACCGCCAGCTCTACTGTTTCGTCAAACTTGGCTGTGGCAAGCGTCTTAACCAACGTTGTCGCCTCTTTTAACTCATATACAGCAGTGCCGTCGTATTTTTTCAGGCTTTCTCGATACTTCTTTCCGTGCTTCATTGTTCCACCTCAACACCCATAGAACGAGCTGTTCCCGCGATGATCTTCATGGCCCCTTCAACATCATTTGCGGAAAGGTCAACCAGCTTCAGCTTGGCAATCTCCTCAAGTTTAGCCTTGGGCAGCTTTCCCACCTTAGTTTTGTGCGACTCACTCGACCCTTTCTCAAGCCCAATCGCCTTTTTGATAAGCACCGCAGCGGGCGGGGTTTTGAGAATGAAGGTGAATGACTTGTCCGTGTACACAGTGATAACCACCGGTATCACAAGCCCTGCTTCCATACTCTTGGTTCGGTCATTGAACTGCTGAACAAACTGCGGCGCACTCACTCCATGCGGCCCTAACGCGGGGCCTACAGGTGGGGCGGGGGTCGCCTTGCCAGCCGGACATTGTAACTTGACTATGGTCGCAATTTTTTTCTTAGCCATATATACTCCTTTTGTGGTATACCCGGCATTACCGGGATAACGTTTCCGAAACTGGAAACTCCCATCAGGGACTTGTTATACTTTTTTATAACTTTTCAACTTGTAAGAGATCGACTTCAACCGGCGTGCTACGGCCAAAGATACCAACCATCACCTTGAGCTTATTCCGCTCCTGATTTACTTCCTCAATAACGCCTGAGAATGACTCAAACGGCCCATCAATAATCTTAACTGGCTCACCCGCGCTGAACGTTTGTCGCGCCCGTACTGGACGCTCGCCCTTAATCTCGCCAGACTTTTGCAAAATAGACCGCGCCTCATTAGCGGATATAGGACGAGGCTTCTTATCAGTCGTAACGCCCAGAAAACCAGTAACACCCTCAATCCGCTTAATCTTTGAGATAGGTACCTTCCAAGCAAGATCAGGCAAGTCCATTGATACCAGAATATATCCGGGAAGAAACTTCTTCGTCGTGGTACGCTTCTTACCATCCTTAACTTCAACCACATCCTCGGATAGAACCTTGATATCCTGTACTACCTCACGGTCAAGTTCCTGATTTTCGATCATCGTGCGTATCGTTTTCTCGATCTTGTTCTCATATCCTGAGTAGGTGTGAAGAATATACCAGCTGGCGGCCATACTATACCTTAAAAGATCGCCTGCACGCCCAAAAGCAGGAGTACATCTACCAGCCCCAGAGCAACAGCAATTATAATGGTAGAAACAATCACAACTTTTACCGAACTGATAACATCCTCACGGCTTGGCCATACTACCTTGCGTAACTCTGCATAAGACTCTCTTACAAATTGAACTATTTTGTTCATCAACTTCCCTCTAAACGTTTTTAGCAACCCTAAGTACAGGCCAGGTAGGACTTGAACCCACAACATTCGGTTTTGGAGACCGACGCTCTACCATTAGAGCTACTGGCCTAAGTTTTTTAAATACAAGGAACATTCTATGACAACCATCACCATTGGATCAGGTTGTCCATTGTTACTTTACTTTTGTCTCTTTATGCACCGTGTGCTTCCGGTCAAACGGACAATACTTCTTGAACTCAAGTTTTTCCTGCGTGTTCCGCCGGTTCTTGCTTGTGGTATAGTTCTTCCGTTTACACTCAGTGCATTGGAGCGCAACCAATTCCACCACTGTCTTCTTTGACGCCATATTTCCTCCTCATAACGACGTTTTTACCGTTTTGTAAAGCCCTCGAACGGAATCGAACCGTTGACCTTATCCTTACCATGGATATGCTCTACCGACTGAGCTACAAGGGCATTTGCTCATCTACAGTTTTGAATAAAATATCATATCCGCGCATTTATGTCAAGCACTTGCGCCAGTTTTATCGCATATTTGTGAGCGCCTCCGCGATTCCATGACAATAGTCTCCAAGATTTTCAATGCGCCGCACAAGGTCGATAAACAGAAGCTCGGTTTTGACGTTTTCACCAGCCTCAATGCGTTTGCGTCCCAGCTTGCGAAGGCGATCTCTCGACCGGTCAATCTTCTGCTCCAGTTGTTCAGCCTGCGTTGTCCCTTCCACCGTCATGGGACTGCCCAAATGCGCCTGCACGAGGCGCAGGGCCTCTTCCACAAGACCCATGTACGGGGCAAGCGCCTCCATCTCCTTACGCTTGAAGATGAGGTCTTTCTTCGCACTCCGCTCAAGCAAAAGGCTCACGCTGTAGCAATCGTCGGTCATGTCCTCAAGATTGGCAATGATCCGCAAAAGATGGGAGATTCTCGACTCGGAACGACGGTTCAACTGTTGCCGGGTACACTCAATGAGGAACTGGGTAAGCTCCTCCCGCATCTCATCCGCGTAGGCTTCTTTGGAACGCATCTCTTCAACCAGCGTATCTATCGCAGCAACCCGTTCCGGCGCGTCCGGCAGGCTGTGAAGCGCGGCGCTCACCTTCGCGTACATGGAAGACGCGAGAGTGGCGAGATCACGAATTTCCTTCTCTGCCCGCACAATGTTCAGTTCCGGTGTGTCCTGAATGGAACCAGACTTGTATTCAAGCTTGTAG
Organism: Treponema sp.; assembly: GCA_031258505.1. GTDB lineage: Bacteria > Spirochaetota > Spirochaetia > Treponematales > Breznakiellaceae > JAIRMT01. Next base: position 1,630 of record JAIRMT010000171.1, on the reverse strand, counting down.
GTCGTAGGAGCCAACATTGTATCCTTGTCCTTTATAAGGAAGGAAACGAGTGTGGCAAAGGGTTTGACAAAGGGAAAGAAGAGCAGGGTATTAAGCGCGTTAAACACCGTGTGAAACATGGCAAGTCGTGCAGTGATTGAAGCGTCGCCACCCAGACTGATCAGGCTTACCAGAGCGATGAGCGGGCGAAGCAGAATAAGCGCCCAGAGCGCACCCATCACGTTAAACAGCACATGAACCAGCGCAGCCCGTCGCGCTGTGGTTTTGGTGCCAATCGCCGCCAGAGCTGCGTCAATGGTTGTTCCAATGTTCGCGCCTAGAATCATGGTAACGGCAATATCAAACGTGATAAGCCCCTGATTCGCCATGATGAGCGTTAGGGCAGTTGAGGCGCTTGATGAGTGTACGAGCAGAGTCATTACCAGGCCAATGCTGGTTCCAATCAGAACTGAAATAGGCCCACCGTCGGAAAAAGCGCTGATGAATCCAAAGTTTTCCACGCTAATCTTCGGCATAGAGGTAGTAAGGAAGTTAAGCCCCAAAAAGAGCAGGCCAAAACCCAGTATCACCTCGCCAAAACCCCGGTGTTTCCACTTAATCGCCCGCAGAACAAAGCCGATTCCCACCGCTGGCAGGGCGAGCGAGGACAGGCTCAACGAGAATCCAACCAGCGATACGATCCATGCTGTTACGGTGGTACCGATGTTCGCGCCCATGATGACGCCGATAGCCTGAGTAAGTGTGAGCAGCCCGGCGTTTACAAAGGATACGACCATCACCGTTGTCGCTGAGGACGATTGGATGATAGCGGTAACCACAAAGCCGGTAAGTACAGCGCTGAGTCGGTTGCCAGTCATAAAGTTCAGCGCCCGCTGGAGCCGGTCTCCGGCAGTCTGCTGAATCCCGTCGCTCATCACTTTCATTCCATGTAAGAAGAGGCCAAGACTCCCCCCAATCTGGAACACCAGTCCAATATAGTTCATGTGTTTCTCCATTGTCTCATTCGGAATTGGCAAAACGGAAACGCGGGTCCTCCGTTGGTATGATCGGGAACCGTGAAAAAATGCGCCTTTATACCGATAAGCCTTTCATCTGTCTGTATACCATAGATTTCACCTAACAGTTCAAGGTACAGCGCGGCGTAATCACTGCCGCTCAACACGTATACCTGATTGGTGATTCTCATAGATAGCCCTCCAAAGCTATGTAACTATAGCATGGTTAAAGAGACGCAATGCAAGCGTATCTGGCGCATCAGTCGGGTGCGAACGCTAAGTAGTCTCAAGCCCTGTGTAATCATCCACGCACTGGTGATTGAACCCAGATAGGCGTCAGGGATGAAAACCGCGATTAGCCAATCCACATTCAGGGTGATTGCCCAGGATAAACGCATAGAAATCAGCCGGTTCGTGGAAGCGGGGCTTAGAGCATCTCTAAGGGAAGGCTTAGAGCGTCTCTAAGCTATGGCTTAGAGTGTCTCTAAGGGAAGGCTTAGAGTGTCTCTAAGGGAAGGCTTAGAGTGTCTCTAAGCTATGGCTTAGAGTGTCTCTAAGGGAAGGCTTGAGCGTCTCTTAACTACCGTAAAGCCCGTATACGCGCGGGGCGGCGGGACAATTTCTATACGGCGCTG
>JAIRMT010000179.1 GCA_031258505.1 Treponema sp. | reverse complement strand
TTCAGCGTGGGTCGCCGCGAATTGCTCCGCTTGGGCTCGCAGGACCGCCTCGAATCCGGCTACCGCGTCCGTTATCAGTCTCTCTTTTTCTTGTGTGTCCATCGCTAACTCCTGCCTTGGGATACCGGAAGTATATCATACTTCCCTCTATTTGCCTCAAATTGCCCCAAAAAAGAAGTTGAACCCAAACAGCGGGTCGGAAGAAGTCATGAGACGGTTGGAGCGGTATAAAGGGAAAGCCCTTCCTGGGGGAATGGTGAATCCCTATACGTATATTGAGCATAACAAAAACAAGATAGATTACGTCTTATATAAACGGCGTGGCTATTACATAGGGTCGGGACCGATAGAAAGCGGGAACAAGACGGTGGTGCAAAAACGCTGCAAACAGGTGGGGATGCGGTGGAATGAGCCGACAGCCCAGGACCTGGTGACCTTGAAAGCCAAGGAAGAAAGCGGGATATGGGGCGCTTCGGTTCGGGATTTTATCATGGCTGCCTGAATGCCCCGAAAAAGAAGTTGCACCCCTTCTTTTCTGGTCCTTCGATGAAGCCCGCCTCCATAAGGGCGATAAAGCCGAGGAGTCCGCCCCAGTGATAGAACTTATCGCTATTACGGACATCACAGCCTTCTCCGGTATCGGCGTTGAAGTTTTCATGCACATGACCCTTACTCAGCCACTCCTTCATCAGCAGGTCGCGGCTCTTTTCCGCGAGTATCCGGCGGGCGTCTGGCACCTTATGGCGGCGCAGGGCTATGTAAACAAGGTAATTCAGGGGCGGCCAGATGCGGCCTCGCCAATAGTTCTGGTCATTAAAGGCAGGATCAGTGCGGGGCGAAGCAGGGATGAGGAAGTTGCCGAAGAATTCATTCGGGTTAAAGAAATGTTCCTTCATCATCCGTTTCACCCGCTCTGGAGACACCTTATCCGAGAAAAGCGCATAAAAATTGGCCGGAGACAATCTGCGGCTCAGTTCCCCGGTGTCAGTGCGCTTGTTGAGATACATGCCGAACTCCTCATCCCACAACTCCTCCAAGCCAGCCTTTGATTGGGCAGCCCGTTTCCGAAGTTCTGCCCCTTCGCTTCGGCCAATAAGGTCTGCTAGTTCCGCCAGACATTCGCAGTCCATGATATAAAGCCCCGTGAGCCCCACATCGGCAAGCTCCATCAGATGAGCGCCCTTGTTATAGCTCATGCCGTCATAGGCAGAACTGTTATCCATACCCGATTCCAGGAGCGAGCCGAACAATTCATCAACGCCGGTTTTCCCCCAATACCGGTCAGCAGTATCGGTATAGGGATTGGAACCCCAGCAAAGCTGGCCGTTTTTAAGCCGGCGCTTATCGTTATACCAGCGGTTCCAGGTCAGCAGTTCATCAAAAAGGTATTCTACCAGCCACTTCTCCCGGAACTGGCGGTAAAGTTCCCGAACTACCAGGGAACCTACCGGTGGCTGAGAGCGATCACGGCTCTTGTTGTCATCCGTTGCCCCATAATTCGGGATAAAGCCCGCTTCAGTTTTCTCATGGGTAATAGCAATGGCGTTTGCATAGGCTAGTTCCTTGCTTGCCAGCATGGACATGAGGGCTGAAAAATAGGTGTCCCAATCAAAGAGCACATAGCCGCCCCAGTCTATGCTCCAGAGCCGCGAAACAGGGGAGCAGACCTGCTCATGTTCCGGTTCATAGATGGTGTCCCAGGCAAGACAGCTACGCATGGCGTTGTAAGATTCCGCCAATTCCCCATACCGGCCAGCCTCATCCATGATTTTCGCCTTTTGTTTTTCCATAAGCATCTTCAGTTCCGCCGCGCTAATCCTCTTGCCAGTGGAAACCGCTGTGGGCTGGGACAGTTCCACCGCGATATAGGGATTGCTGAGACCAGTGTTCAACTGCCGAACCGCTTTCCCGTCGCTTAAAACCTCCACCGTCCGGTCTGGAGTAACCGCGAAAAGCCTCCCGCGTTCAAGCTGTGTATATCCGGGTTTGTTCCATAGTATAGTTGCGGAAATGAGCAGCGCCGGAGGCCTAGAACAAATCTTAAGCGGAGTAACAAGAATGTACTGCTGCTCCTCAATCACAGTGCTCTGCACGATTATTTCATGATCGCTGCAAAACAGTTTCAATTCAGTATAGGTTCCGTCAAAGCTGCGGGAATCTGGATGAATGATTTCATCGTTCTTACCAAAACGACCTATCAGCGCTTCCCTAAGTACCTGCCCTGTATTATAAAATTTAAAGCCCAGACTGATAGCGATCCCCTGTGGCATAAGCACATGGGTTAACACACTGTTATTATAATAAGTATTAAATCCCCGAATCATATTTTTTTTAAGTTCCGCAAAGTCCATTCGCTTCTCCTGTATTGTCCTGCGCAACTAACTAGTATACTATCCTCATTATGTTGTCTCAAGACAGAGTTATACTCAGGGAACTAGCGAAGTCCTACCGTGAACTAGCGGAACAAGACATAAACCGTGAACGGATAAACCGTATCAAAAACATGCACAGTCTCAAAACAGGTCGGCCTCCGGTGTGGCTTGATGAAATCCCCTGGCACGAAATGGACATAGACGGCCAGCTCGCTCTCCATTGCGAATCAGAAGAGGGGAAAAGGATTGAAGATTACTTCCGCAAGATTTTGTACCGGTGGAAGTACATCCAGGCTGATATGGTGGTGGAAGACGCCTTTTATATCTACAAGGCTTACACTGATTCGGGGATAGGAATCTCGATAAAAGAACAGATCATCTCCCATAACATGAGGAGCAAGATTGTTTCCCACCATTACGAGGATCAGCTTGACACGGAAGAAAAAGTCGCTGCGCTCAAGCTGCCGCTCATCACCGCCCAGCCGGAGCTTGACAAGAAAAAACTTGAGGAAGCCGAAGAGCTTTTCGGCGATATACTGCCAGTCAAGCTCATGGGGCATGAGATGTCCTACTGCCCCTGGGACGATATCGCCCAATTTCGGAGTGTTGAGCATTGCCTCATAGACATGGTTGATAGGCCGGAGCTGACTCACGCGACCATCAGGAAATTCACGGACATCGCTGTTTCCCGCTATACCCAAATGGCTGACCTCGGTCTCCTTGACTTCAATATCCCGATGCTCCACTGCACCCCGCCTTATACCAGAGACCTGCCCGCAAAGGACTATAACGGCGGGAAGCCCCGTCTCAAAGACATCTGGTTCAGGGGCATGGCCCAAATCTTTGTCTCCGCCTCCCCAGCTATGCAGGACGAATACGATCTGCAATACATGAAGCCCTTCATGGAACAGTGCGGACTTGCTTACTATGGCTGCTGCGAACCCCTTGACCGTTTCATTCCCTACCTTAAACAGGTAAAAAATCTACGGAAAATCGGGGTAAGCCCGTGGGCAAATGTGCGCTCATGTGCGGAACAGGCTGGCGGCAGTTATGTGCTTGCCCGGAAACCCAACCCCGCGCTGGTATCGGGCAACTTCAACGCCGAAGCGCTCAGGAAGGAGATAAGGGAAACAGTGGAAGCCTGCATCGAAAATAAGTGTCCCTATGAACTAGTCCTCAAGGACATCAGTACCGTAAGCAAGAAACCGCAGAATTTGATCAACTGGACCAAAACCGTATCGGAAATTCTTGATGATTATTATCGTTAGGTCCCGCACTGACGGGTACGAGATTGTATACGAAGCTATCTTTATCCCAATGTTACCAACCGAGAGCGTTGTAAAGCCCCTGTCTTTAGGCATGGGAAATTGTCAATCTGTCCATCTACCGTTTATCCAATAAAGCGGCTCTCCCATGGAAGAGCCGCTTTATTTTGGGTAGAGCTGTTTTTAAGCGTGAGATCAAGACCTCAGTCGACTTAGCCCTATATGGCGGCAACTCTGTTTTTCAACACGGCTGTCCAGTTTGCCGTATTCTTATAGGCGTCAAGAGCGGAAGCCGGAACATAGATCGTAATGGAGGTATAGAACACTTGCGTTCCTTCTAATTCAGGAGGTTCATTTCCCAGAGTAATGGAAGTAAATGGGCCGTCTTTGTTAGTATAAAACGCCTGACTACCTATAAGAGTAACTTTCGGTAAGGACATTGGAGCAAGATTGCTGCAGGATTTGAATGCGCTAGCGCCAATCGTCTCCACTTCGGGCAGTAAGATAGATGGCAGGGCTGAACAATCATAGAAGGCATATTTACCCAGACTTTTCACTTTAGGGAGAGACACGCTCGTGAGAGCAGGGCATTTGGCAAACGCGCCGTTTGAGGTGTCGCTTGAGTTATCCTTTCCTTCAATAATGATTACCCCTGGCATATCTATTGATTTCAGATTCTCCAGAGCGCTGAAAGCGGCTGCTGCTATGGTTTTTACTGACTCAGGCAGTTTTATGGAGACGATGTTTGCCTTGTTGGGTGCTTGGGTGAGTGTTATCTTCGGGATACTCTCCCCGACACACGCTGAGAGATCGAGGTTTACAAAACGGCTCAACGCCCCATACAAGCTCTTGAGTATGGCCTCGTCCGATAGATCAAGACCAGTGAGCTTCACCAAATAAGGATTGGCAACACTATTTCCCTTTGAGTTTTCGAGGTAGGTAAGCAGTTCCTCAACCGTTCCAAATTCAGACACATTCTGATTCTCGCCTGATGTTGGCGCGTCGGGGGTTGCTGGCGCGTCGGGTGTTGCTGGCGTGTCAGGCGTTACTGGCGCGTCGGGGGTTGCCGGCGTGTCAGGGGTTACTGGCGCGTCGGGCGTTGCTGGCGTGTCAGGGGTTACTGGCGCGTCAGGCGTTGCTGGCGTGTCAGGGGTTACTGGCGCGTCAGGGGTCTTAGACTCCTCTGGTTCGCCCGGGACGTTCGGTTGTGAGATGGGTGGCGGCTCGTCCACAGAACCTCCAATCGGCTGTTGACAGGAAACCAGTAACAGTAACAAGCTACTGGCGAAGGCGACGCACATCACGCTCATGCAGGAAAACCCGATGTGGGTTAAGAGACGTACATGTTTCTTTGTCATAAAAAACTCCTCATT
>JAIRMT010000009.1 GCA_031258505.1 Treponema sp. | reverse complement strand
CTTCGGGGGTCCGCATTGATATTCTGAAGCTGCTGGATACGGCGAGTCTCAATGTGAATGAGATCGCTGAAAAGCTCGACATTCCTCCTTCAACCGCTGCGACCAATGTGAAAATCCTTGAGGACTCTGGTCTGATTCTCACCGAGATCCAGCCCGGTGTGCGCGGTTCGATGAAACTGTGCAGCCGCCGCTATGACCTCATCAGTTTGCAGCTCTTCAAGGATAAACCCAACACCCTGGCCAATACCATTTCGTACAGTATGCCCATTGGCAACTTTACCGACTGCCTCGTGTTCCCCTCCTGCGGGATTGTGAATGAAAACCACCACCTTGACAGCGACGATCAGCCGGAGAACTTTTATCACCCCCTCAGACACACAGCCCAGCTTCTCTGGCTCTGCAACGGTTATGTAGAATACCGCTTTTCAAGCGGCTTCCTCCATTTGGGAAAACCAAAACTCATTGAGGTCTCCGCCGAACTCTGTTCCGAAGCCCCCAACTACCGGAACAACTGGCCATCGGACATTTCGCTCTGGATCAATGGCAAGCATCTCGGCGCGTGGCGCTGTCCGGGTGATTTCGGCGGCAGGCGCGGCAAGCTCAACCCGCCGTGGTGGAGCGATGTGAATACCCAGTACGGACTGCTCAAAACATGGCGAGTGTCGGAAGCAGGCTCTTTCGTGGATGAGTCGCCGAGCGCCAGAACAACGATTAGCGACCTTGAACTTACGCAGCAGAACTACGTTACCTTGCGGATCGGTATTGCGCCGGATGCGCAGTGCAAAGGCGGCTTCAACCTGTTCGGCGCGAAGTTTGGGGACTACGCTCAGGACATCGTGATGCGCATTGATTACGATCTTATCTAGCCAAAGTATATTTGTAACAATAATCATGTTATAAATATACTTATTATCACTGTTTTTTCAAGTATAATCAAAAAATCTTAAAATTTTTGTTGACAGCTAGGTTTTGAGGCGCTAGTATAACAATATCTTTATTGGTTTGTTATAAGTTTATTGTTTTAATAAAGATAAGGAGACTTTCAAGTAATGATGAACATGGGTAAGACCCGCATCCCAATCCAGCTTTTGAGCGCGGCTCCGCGCTTATCCTGGATGGGGACTGAACTTTTGATGAGGCTGGTCCTGCGAAGAGGAGGAATCGGCATGGCGGTTTGAATGGCCTTGTAACCACGCGCGGAGACCGGGCTTTTGAGGCTGGCCCTGCGAAGAGGAGGAATCGGCGTGGCGGTTTGAAGCGTTGTGAAAAGGTAAGCAAGGCCGCTGTTTGTGTGATTAACCGCAAAATCTAATTTTGCGGATATTTATTGACGAAGGAGAAAAACATGAATTTGCGAAAAATGAGCAAGATCGTGTCGGTGTCCCTGATGCTGTTAGGGACTGGTGTTATGGCTTTTGCCGGTGGTCAAAGCGCGTCCCCGGCGACAGGGGCGGGCGCGTCAGCGAATGCGCCGGTGTCCATTTCTTTTATGGGCTGGGGCAATCCGAGTGAAATCGAAATCTTCAAACAGATGATTAGCGATTTTGAAAAGGCAAACCCCAACGTAAAGGTGGAATACAACGGCGTGCCGTCGGCGGATTTCCTGACAAAATTGCAGGCCATGGTTGCTGGAGGCACGGTCCCCGATGCGTTTTACTTTCCGGCGGATGCGGTTATGCAATGGTCTGACGCGGGAATTGTTCTGGATTTAACGTCCTATATCCAGAACGCCAAGACGTTTGATGTCAAGAACGTATGGCCTGCCGCGATTGACCGGTATCGCTATGACGGCAATATGCCCGGACAAGGTCCCATCTGGGCGCTGCCGAAAGACGTTGGCCCATTCGCGCTGGCGTACAACAAAACACTGTTCCAGCAAAAAGGCGTGCCGCTGCCAGACCCCGATAAGCCATGGACCTTCGATGAATTTATCAAGTACGGGCAGATGCTTACCGGCGGTTCAGGAAATAGCCAGACATGGGCAGTCGGCGCGTATGTAACAGAATCAGCGATTTGGGCAAACGGCGCTGACTGGCTTGACGCTTCCAAAACCAAAATCACGATCAATACGCCGGAATTTATTGAGGCAATGCAGTACAAAGCTGATCTCATCAATAAATACCATATCCACGTGTCCGCCGCCGAAGATTCCGCTATGGGCAGCTATGACCGCTGGCGGAATGGGCAGATAGCGATGTTCCCGACAGGGCCATGGGATCAACCCGCGTTCTGGGAATTACCGTTTGAATGGGATTTAATGCCCTGGCCCACAGGACGCAGCGGCAAAAGCGCGACATGGCTTGGCTCGCTCGGTCTGGCTGTTTCAAGTAAGTCAAAACATCCCCAGGAAGCGTTTGACCTGATTTCCTATTTCGCGTTTAGCGAGACAGGACAGCGTACCAATTATCAGTTGGGGCAGGCTGTTCCGAATATTATGGATATGGCAAAGGGCGAATTCCTGCAAATGACCAAGGCTCCTAAAAACCGTCAAGAATTCCTCGATATTATCGAAAGTTATGGACGCCGTTATCCACAGGAATACACCTATGACACCGAATGGTGGACCACGTTTAATACTGACGCCGACCGCGTTTGGACAGGGCAAGTAAGCGCGGAACAGTTCTGTAGGGAGATGCAGCCTGCGCTGCAGGAATTGCTGGATAAATCCGTAGCTAAACACGCTGCGGCAAAAGCCAGAAAATAAAATATATCCGCGAATGGCGTAACGCGCTATTCGCGGACTATTTGTGTGTAAACAAGGGAGGTTCGGATGAGAAAGAAAAATTATCAGACAAAAGAATACTGGATCGCGTACCTTTTCGTTGCCGCGCCCATACTGCAGTTTTTTATATTACTGCTGGGGCCTCTTATTTATTCAATGTACGCGAGTTTTACGGACTGGAATGTTCTCCTCGGCGCGCGTTTTATCGGAACTGGAAATTATGTCAACCTTTTCAAGGACGCAAAATTTGGAAAAGCCCTGCTCAATACCCTATTCCTGATGCTGGGTATTCCTATCGGAATGTTCCTGTCCCTGCTTGTAGCGATACTGTTAAACCGGAAAATCGTTGGCTCAAAAGTATTTCGCCTTATCTATTACCTTCCCGTTATATCGTCCGCAGTGGCCGTAAGCGTTGTATGGAAATGGATATATAATCCCGATTATGGCCTTTTGAATTCGTTTATCAAACAGGTTTTTAACGTGCAGGGACCTTTCTGGCTCTATGACGAACACTGGATAAAACCCGCGCTGATCATTGTCGGCGTGTGGCGGAGCGTTGGCGCATGGATGCTGTTTTACCTTGCCGCGCTTCAGAACATCCCTCGGCAATATTATGAAGCCGCAGAACTTGACGGCGGCGGCGCGCTGGCTTCGTTTATTCATATAACGCTGCCAATGGTTTCGCCCATTACCTTTTACCTTGTTATCATGGGAATTATCGGCAGTTTTCAGACCTTTGCGGAAATCTATATTTTCGCGCCCACTGGCGGAACCGGATACAGCGCCGCAACTGTGGTGTTTCATATCTGGGACAAGGCGTTCCGCGCCTATGAAATGGGCTATGCCTGCGCTATGGCTTGGGTTCTGGGAATCATGATATTTATCGTTACTTATATTCAGTTCAGGTTTTCCAACACCTGGGTTCAGGAGACAAACTAACATGAGTGTTAAACCAAAAACCATATTTGATACGCTCGTACTTTGCATACTTCTTGCCGGATCGGTGATTATGATCTTCCCGTTTGTGTGGATGTTATCAACCTCGCTGAAAACAAATCAAACCGTTTTTGATATACCCCCAAAACTCATCCCAAATCCAGTGAGTTTCAAAAAATATATTGATATATGGAGTGAAATTCCTCTGCTTTCAGGATTCAAGAACAGTCTGATTATAGTTATTTCAGTGAGTCTTGTGGGAACCTTTACGTCAAGCCTCGCAGCGTTTGCCTTTTCAAAACTGAGTTTCCCCCATAAATCCCGTTTGTTCCTTGCGCTTATCGCAACCATGATGATTCCCTACGCGGTGATCATGATTCCGCAGTTTATTGCGTTCTCCCGCCTGCATCTCGTGAATACGCTGTGGCCGCTTATACTTCCCGGATTTTTAGGCAATATCTCGATGATTTTCTTTTTGCGCCAGTACATGACGGGCATCCCAAATGAAATGATTGACGCGGGACGCATTGACGGCTGCAATCTTTTCGCAATTTACTGGAGACTGGTTATGCCTAACTGCGGTCCCGCTCTGGCGTCGCAGATCATCCTTTGGTTTATGGGCATGTGGAATGATTTTCTCGGACCCATGATTTATCTCAATTCCCCAAACAAACTGACGATTCAGGCGTTATTATCCATGCTGAACACTCAATACGCTGCTCAGATGGATTATCCGCTCATTATGGCAGGCTCTGTCATATCTCTTACGCCAATCATCATTGTTTTTTGTATCTTCCAGAATTTCTTTCTGGAATCACTCGCAATTTCATCGGTGAAAGCATGAAATATCTTAAACTTTTCTCTATTTTATTACTCATAGCCGGTATGTCCGGCTGCGCAAGCGGCAAGGGAGGAACAGCAGCGATGATCGAAACAAAACCAGCCGTGTTTACCGCTGATGCGGTACAGATCGCTTATCAGCCGAACAGCGGCGGCGTTTGGTATCCCCGTATACTCGTTTTGAGCAGCGGAGAGTGGGTTTGCGGCTTTGACACCAACGAAGACGGCGGCAATGGCGTTATTAAGGTAATTATATCCAGCGATGAGGGTGAAACCTGGGGCGCGCCGATCTTTGTCGCGGGTCGCGCAGGCGCGGATTACGCCAACGCCCAGTTAGCCGAGAGGCGTGATGGTCAGCTCTGGCTTGCCTATCGCGTAGTGGAAGAGGCTGACGGCATTTGTCATACCAGTCTGCGGGTTTCGAGCAGCGATGATCGCGGGCAAACCTGGCAGGAGCTGCCCAATGGTGAAATTGCCCAGCAAACTTCGCCCGCTTATCGGGGCGTTTGGGAGCCGCACATGGGCTACATGGGCGATACGTTTGTGTGTATGTATGCTGATGACAGTGAAGCGGCGGTTGAACATAGTCAGCAGCAGACCCTGTTTATGAAAACATGGACAGACGCCGGATGGTCAGACGACCCTATCATTGTCTCCGATGGCCGCGAGTCAAACGGCCGCGACGGTATGCCTGTATGGAGTCGGATGAAAGACGGCAGCTATATCGTGGTTTTTGAAACAAGCGACGAGGCCGCCCAATATCCCTTTGTGATTAAGTACAAGATTTCTCCAGACGGCTTTAACTGGAATGTACCGCGCCACTCTCTGCCGCCGCCCGCTCGCAGGGGGAAACAGCGTTCGGCGCCCTATGTCATTACGCTTAGTGATGGCCGCGTCATGGTGAGCTTTCAAACAGATGAGGACAAAACGCGCTTTGGCGTAGCAGTGTCTGAAAACAAAGTAATCCTGGGCGATCCAGCGGCTGAAACGTGGGACGGCCTTTCAAGCGGCGTTCCCACAAGCGATCTCACTAATTCCATCTGGAACAGCCTGCTGCCGCTCCCTGACGGCTCTTTTGTGATCGCAAGCTCTTCCTCGAATCCTGACGACAGAGCCCGCATTGTGTTAAGACGCGGCCGCTGGGAGTGATTTTCGCAATATGAAAGGTGCGGCGCGGAGGCTGTGTCGCACCTTTTTCTTTTAGGGAATGATCACTTCCCGCACATCTGACCAGTGGCTTGCGCCTTCTTTGGTAAGATAACGAAGCGAGTAATACAATTTTTTACCGCGATCGGCAGCGTTAAAGGTTCGTTCCCAAGGGTTACGAGAAAACGTGTCCTTGCTTGACAGTTGGTCAGGGCTATCAATAGATGTTTCAGACACAGAAAAGGAAATCTCAATACGGTCAACGCCGTAAGGTTTTGCGTTGAGATACCGTATCTTGACAACTCCCGGTTTGCGGGCGCTGATAACCGCCTCGCTGACGGGTCCCGCGTCCGGTACCGGCACAGGGGAAGATTCCTTGCCCGATATGGTAATGCCCATCTCCTGTTTCTGGCCATCAGTCATTTTACTGTTGTTGCGTATCCGTTCCCGGGCGAACTTCCGCATTGCATCAATCGCTGTCTTTTTCAGTTCGTCTTTTTCAGTGCGGTTTGCCTTGGTCGGTACCGCCTGATATGCCGTCCTCGCGCTTATAAACGCCGTAAACGCTGCTTTACTTTGAACACATTCGTCTGCAGGCCATTCATAAGCAGCCTGAAGAGCCGTATCGGACTGTTTTGCCTCCCAGATCGCGATAAGCTCAACGAATTTTCCCTCTTGTTTAGGAACCCAATCTATACGTTCCGCCATACCTTTTCTCCTTTCCGCGTAATGTTGACGCAGTCTTACGTTAATATCTGCGCATATATCAACAATATATGCGCAGACCACATCAATATCTGCGCATATATCAATAGTATCTGCGCAGACCACACTAATATCTGCGCAGATATCAACAGTATCTGCGCAGAACCTACAGCTAAATAAACGTTATACAGCATCGCTGAAGTATAGCCAAGAGGAATCTTGCAATTTTTGTGAGAAAGCGATAGATTCACTGGTGTAGGTCGAGTTGAAGGGCTTTTAACCGAGCAGCGGAATCGTAGATGTGCGGCGCTGTTGGCGTGTGCGGCGCTGTTAGATGTGTGGCGCTGCAGGTCGGTGAACCTTCGCCAGAACGGGCGTTAATCGGGGAAGAGCAGAAGCCAGAGCGGAAAGTAAAACGCGGATAGAGCAGCTTGATGGCTATGTCCCTGAGCATACGGCTATTGATACCTTGCGCACTTGTCAGCCTCGACAAAACCATGTTTTGCCATCATACTCCCCTTATGGAAGTAATCAGAACCAAACAAGGGATAGAAATCCTGCTCCCTAAAATAGACTTCATTTTCAAAACCATCTTTGGCGATGAACATAACCGGCCCCTGCTGAAAAGTTTTCTACAAGCAGTCCTGTACCTCGCCGAGGACGAGTTTGAGATAGAACTCGTTAATCCGTATTTGCAGCCGGTAGAAAAGGACGGCAAGCTCTGTATTCTTGACGTGAAGATACGTACCAAAACCGGCAAGCTCATTGATATTGAGATGCAGATCATTCATACAGCGAACATCTTTGAGCGCATCTGTTTTTATAAGGCGAAGATGCTGGTTGAACAGGTAGGCGCGGGAGAGAGCTACGACCGCATCAAGAAAGTGATCAACATAGTGATCACTGACTTTAGTTTTATTGAAAGTGGAAACAAGGGAAAGAAAGGAATGGTATCGCCGTATCATCACTGTTTTCGCTTGTATGATCCGCAGGATGCGGCGTGTTTTGGAGATGTGGAGGAGATACACACGCTAGAGTTGCCGAAGCTGCCGCGGGAGAGCGACAACACGGCGATCTGGGACTGGGTGAAATACATAGGAGTAAGAACAGAGGAGGACTTGACGATGTTAGCGGAGAAGAGCGAAGTGTTGCGTCATGCGGTGAGTGAGTTGTACCGTGTGAGTGTGAATGAGGAGATACGCTATGCGTATGAGGTACGCGAGAAGGCGTGGCGGGACGAGAAAGATCGGATGGACTCTGCGCTCAATCGGGGAAGAGCAGAAGCCAGAGCGGAAAGTAAAGCGCTGATAGAGCAGTTTAAGTCTAAGAATGAGCAGCTTGAGTCTAAGAATGAGCAGCTTGAGTCTGAGATAGAGCGGCTTAGACGAGAACTGGCGCAACTGCAACAGAATCATGCCTGATAGAGAACGGCTAAGTACGAATGAGGAGATACGCTATGCGTATGAGGTGCGCGAGAAGGCACGGCGTACCTTTGCCGACGCGGGCGTTGTTATGGTGGCTGACACCGCAGGCATGCGGCATGTCTGATTTTGCTTGACAGGTGGGAAAAAGGGCTTTAGGGTTATAGTCAAGATTTAAGGAGGGCCTTATGGCATTCAAAGAACTGGATTTTCTATCATACAACAGACGGGACCAGGTGAAAGCCTGGATATATACGCCGATCCGCAAGCCGCGTGGCATAGTGCAGGTGGTTCACGGGCTGGGGGAACATTCCCGGCGGTATCTGCACCTCATACTCAAACTTAACGAGGCGGGCTTTGTGGTAAGCGCTGACGATCATGTGGGGCATGGGAAGACTGCCGCCGATTCCAATACATGGGGGGATTACGGCGACAAGGGCTATATCACCACCACAGAGGATGAAAAGAGCCTCCACGACATTGTCTGCGCGGCCTATCCTGAATTGCCCTTTATCATGTTTGGCCACAGTTGGGGGTCGATGATTGCCCGGAGTTTTGCCGCCACGTATGGCAGCTTGTTGAAGGCGCTGGTACTTTGCGGCACCTGCGGCGCAATGGAGGGAACGGAAAGCATCTCTGGGGAACTCAAAGTTCTCATTGACGCGGGCAAGGGGAGTGAACGGGAACCGAAATTCCTTGGGCAACTATTTGCGGGCTGGACAAGCAGGTATGAAAACCCTCAAACCCTGAATGACTGGATATCCGGGGATAGGGATGTGGTGGCAGACCATGGGGCTGATCCGTTCAACAATCTCTACAATGTCCCCACAAACCAATCCAACTACGATCTGGTAGACCTGATATATAGGATTACCGGCGTGAGCTGGGCGGAAAAAGTCCCCACAGACATTCCTGTCTACAACATTGCCGGGGATCAGGACCCGGTGGGTAATTATGGCGAAGGGGTCTATGCAGTCAGTAACTGGCTTGCGCTTACCGGACATAAGCGGGTAACAACGCAGATATACTCAGGTCATCGGCACGAGATTCACAATGATCGGAACATACGGGAAGCGGTAACTGATGGTATCATCGCCTTTATCAATCGGGAAGCGCTTTAGAATAAAAACCGCAAATGTAAGCGCCGGTATAGCTGGCGTCAGCATAGCTGACGAAGGCGAATATATGTAAAGAAATGGGGATTGCTTATTCGCGTTCGCGGTTAAAATCTTTTTTAGTTCGTGGAGTTTTGTTATGGCTTTAATAGATGTCGTCGAATGGGATGACGCGACAAATGATGTTTTTGCATGGAAATTTGGACAGAATAAAAATAACAACCTCAGCACGTTTACCCAGTTAATCGTCAGGGAATCTCAGGAAGCGGTTCTGTTTTCAAAAGGGCAGATTCTTGGCAAGTTCGGTCCCGGAAAACATACGCTTAACACGGAAAATCTTCCCCTGCTGCGAAATCTTTTTGGAATTCCGTTTGGCGGGAAAAACCCTTTCACTGCGGAAGTCTGGTTTGTGAATAAAACTGCGCCGCTTACCATTGACTGGCGAACTGACACGATGCGTTTCCGCGATCCTGAATATGGCGAAATGGTTCCTCTTGCCGCCAGCGGTCGATATGGCCTTAAAGTTGAATACGCTGAACGCTTTTTAACGCAGTTGGTGGGAACCCTGCTCAATTTCAGGGCAAGCGACCTTACCAAGCATTTTTGGGGGGCGCT
>JAIRMT010000186.1 GCA_031258505.1 Treponema sp. | reverse complement strand
AGCCTCTGCCGGCGGAGTTTTTTTCTGGTTGAGTGTTTGCTGATAAGCCGCGAGTCCCCGAAAGGCCTCAGGATTCGGACGAGTGTCCGCAGAAACTTTTTCCATGCCCTATACTATCACAAATATAGCAAGCGTGGGGAGTGGGTTCTGTTACGAAGAAGGCTAGGTGAAGAATAGCAGACACCTAAGAGATGGTCAGACAATTATAGGTGACTTTTTACTGTAGCTCATAACTTTTTTGCATGACAACTTTCCCGGTTTTCTGCCGCAGCGTGGCGTACAAAAAGAAGACCGCTACAAGTCCGAGCGTTACCACCACATTGGACCGGGCTATACTGTTGAACGAGAGCGCGATACAGAGCAGCATTACCGCGAGGCTAATGCCCATCAAAAAGTTGAATATGCCCTTTGACATACGTTTGAAGTAGCGGTTTTCCCATGCGTCAGGCAGACGCTTGGGCAGCATCATCACGGCGCAGACAGCAACCACGTCGGCAACACGGCTTATCAGTACGGTGTTTGTAGTTATCATCTGAATAGAAAAACCAGATATGATAGGCGTTATCGCTATTACATAGATTATCGTTAATATCAGATAAGGCGAGCCAAAACGATTCGTGCGGGCAAGGCCCTTGGGAAACCAGCCATCGTCTGTCATCTGGTGGAAGGGGCGCGAGAACACGGTGAACGACGAGTTGAGCGTAGTGGCTATGGCCATAAGCGGGCCGCCTATCACAAAAGCATAGTACAGGGGCAGCGGCATGATCTCGCGGGCAACGGCTGTAAGCGGCTTCCCGGCGGCTTCCGCGATTGGAAGCACGCCAGCGTCTACAAGCGCTATCAGCGAGTAGAGAACGAGCAGAATCCCCGCAGTAATCACCATCGCATACGGAACATCCCGCTTTGGCTGTTTCGCCTCTTTGCTATACGCCACCACAAAGGAATAGCCGTAGCACGAGTACACGAGCAGCACGATTGCGGCGAAAAATCCAGCTGGTCCCGCAGAAAAGTAGTCCGGCGCCGAAACATCCAGAGCGCCCGGCTCCAAACGCCCTATGCCGGTAATCACAAACAGCAAAAGGCCGCAAATAAGCGTTGTTGACAGCACGTTCTGTATCTTGGACATGAAGTTTACGCCCAAAAGGTTAAAGACAAAGAAGACCGATATGGTAATGACCGCAACAAGACGCACATTAGCTCCGGGAAAAAGTGCGGCAAAATACTGCCCAAAGCCCAGCCCTATCATGCCCGTAGCGAACACATTCATCGTGAACGCCATGCCGAAAAGCCCCCCCATTTTTTCGCCGAGCAGCTGGGCGACAAAGGTGTACGAGCCGCCCTTTACGCGGATCATGCTGCTTAAGATAAGGTAGGGTAGTATGATGAAAAAGCCCATCACAACAGCGCCCGCATAGGCAAGCCATACCGCCCTGCCAGTAACAGCAACTGCCGTGCCGATAAGCGTTACCACGCCTGCGCCTATCACCTGCCCTGCCGCCAGCGCGACGAGCGATACAAGCCCCAGCCCCTTCTTGTCCTTTATTTCGTTTTGAGACATTAGCATCCTCCTTTATTGCTACTTTATAGTCTCGATACGCGCTGTTTTCAGAGCGTCGTCAGACAATTCCTGTCCGTGTCCCGGAATTTCCGGTATCTCAAGCCAGCCGTTTTTAGGCTGATAGTCGTGCTTACATTCGGCGATTGTCGAAGGAAGCGTATTGCAAAGGTGATGTTCATGTATAACAAAGTTAGAAATGGCAGCTTCGAGATGCAACGAAACCGCCACGCTCACCGGGCTGGAGCAGACGTGCGTCTGAACGCTAACGTCATAAATCGCGGCCAAGTCGCATATCTTTTTCGCTTCGCTTATGCCGCCGCAGTTTCCAATGTCCGGCTGTATGATATGTAGGCTGTGGTTTTCAAGGAAAGGCAGAAAACCCCAGCGGGTATAAGTGCGCTCGCCTGTGGCAAGCGGAATGTCTATCGCGTCCGCTATCTTTTTCATTACGCCTGGGTTAAGCGGATGAGTGCCTTCCTCGTAGAACATGATCTCATAGTCGCGGGCAATCCGTCCAATCTGAATAGCGGTGGAAGCATCCGTCATTGCGTGGTTTTCCATGATGATGTCAACATCGTCCCCAACAGCCTCCCGCGTAGCCTTGATACGCTCCTCAACCGTTTTCATCATGTCCCGCGAAATATAGCCTGTCGAAGCTGTGTAAGATAGGATATTTCCGTTTTTGTCAAAGCGCATGAAGTTGGTTTTTATTGCGTCATACCCTTCCGCCACTGCCTTGCGCGCCGCCTCCGCGTAAAACTCGCTGCTGCCGCTCTGCCCTTTGAACGGCAGAAATTTATCCACGCCCCACCCAAACTGAAGCTGGCTTGCGTAACATCGAAGCTTATCGCGGTGCTTACCGCCAAGCAGCCTGTACAACGGCACTCCTGCGGCCTTTGCCTTTATGTCCCAGACGGCAATGTCTATCGCGCTGATAGCCGCTATCACTATCGCGCCGTTTCCCTGAGCCCAGAACGACTGCCGAAACATTTTTTCCCAGATAACCTCGTTCCAGAACGGGTCCATGCCGATAATAATCGGCGCTAAATCCTTTATCTGCTCAAACGCAGCTGGTGCGCCCGTACCTATGGCGATGGCGGCCTCTCCGAGTCCCGTTATTCCCTCATCCGTGTTCACGCGGCACAGTACAGGTCGGGACAAACACCCTGAATCCTTTTCAAGGGCGATAACTTCAACGCTTACTATTTTCATAGTTTCTCCCACGAAAGCAGCGCGGCGCTTCTTAGCCGGGCCGACGCCTTCGTTATTTATAATAAAAATATATCTTATAAAACATAGCGTGTCAATAAGGTTCAAGATTCTTTTATAAAAAAGTTTGAACCACTCGAAACAACTAACCTTTCGAGCAACTCAGTATCTATCTGTAAGTATTTTTTCTAAATAACCGCAATTCAAGCATCGCTTTAACGGCTGCACATCGGGTTTCGTCCAGCTAGTAGCTGCCAGCTTTTGTCGGCGCCAGAGACCACGCCGCCGTGTCAGCACCCTGACGCGATACGTGTCAGCACCCTGACGCGATACGTGTCAGCACTCTGACGCGATACGTGTCAGCACTCTGACGCGATACGTGTCAGCACCCTGACGCGATACGTGTCAGCACTCTGACGCGATACGTGTCAGCACTCTGACGCGATACGTGTCAGCACTCTGACGCGATACGTGTCAGCACCCTGACGCGATACGCGTCAGCACCCTAACACGATACGTGTCAGCACCCTGACGCGATACGTGTCAGCACCCTGACACGATACGTGTCAGCACCCTGACACGATACGTGTCAGCACTCTGACGCGATACGTGTCAGCATTCTGACGCGATACGTGTCAGCACTCTGACTTACCGGCACGGCTTATCTCACATTGATTGATGGTTTAAGTTTAGCAGGGACGTTTTGCTTAACAATAGGGATTAAGTTGCAAAAACATGGAAGATTGAGCAATTTCACTGTATCATATCTTCATGCTTGAAAAACTAGGAATCTTTTATGACGAAGAGGTTGAGCGGCTCATCGACAGTTTTGCTGAATGTTTCCGAGTGCGCTTCACCATCTTTTCCGCTAACTATGAGGATATGATTCTGGGTTTCCCCTACGACGTTTCTCATTACTGCAAGATGATACGGGAGAACCTTCATCTGCTTCCCTATTGCCTCAATCAGAACCGGCAGATGTGCCAGCGCTGTGGGCGCTGTGAAGATACCCAGTACCCGCTTGTTTACCGCTGCCACGCGGGGCTTTACGAATCAGTGATGCCTATCAGAGTTAATGAACAGCTTGTTGGCTACGCCATGATTGGCCAGTTCAGAGCTTGTGAGGAGGAGAGCGACATTCCGCCGGAGCTTTTCTTGCAGAGTCAAAAGCCCGGTGTTGACGCCGAGGCTCTGCGCGCTGCTTATCAGGAACTGCCGCTCTATGACAAGACTTCAATGTGGAATATGGTGAATCTCTTTTCCGTACTGATCAATTTTATCATTATGAGGGAGTATATCAATGTTCATCAGCCCGGACAGATAGAAAAAATATCGCACTGGCTGGATAAGCATATCGCTGAAACCGTAGAGCTTGATGATGTCGCCAATGCTATAGGCCGATGCCGTTCAACCGTCTCTCACCTTATCAAGCGGCAATTTGGTATGAGCTTCAAGCAGTTATGCGCCTTCAAGCGAGTGCAGCGCTTTGAGAGCCTTATCGCCGCTGAACCAAGCCTGACTATAGCTGAGGCTGCGCTCAGAGTTGGCTATGATGACCCGCTCTACTTTTCCCGGATATACAAGAAGCTGCGGCTGATTCCCCCTATGGAATACGTCAAGTCAGTACGGAATTCAGAGGCAGATCCGCGAATGAACGTGGATTGCGGTAACTATGTTGCTAACACGAATGGATTAGATAACTATCGCATCAATTCGCGGTCATTTGTGGAGAAAAAGTCGATAACTAAGAACATGGAAGGCATACAAAGAGGGATTTGTTGGGAAAAGTGGATGGTCAAGTCTGTTGAAGATTTTGGTAAGCGGAATGGAATGGACTTCTCCGAGACGGTGCGGTTTATTGTTGAGTGTGAGCTAAACAAGCGGGGCTATTTCAGAAAGGACTTTGAGCCGGGAATCGTAGATACTAAAGAGTCGTCAGGGACTGGCGGTCTTAACGAAACGATTGGACCGCCTGGTCCATGGCTGGCTGAAGGGTAAATAGGACTGACAGGGTATGTCAGTCCTATAACTCTACTCGGTCATTGCGGCGCGAATCGCTCTGATGAAATCAGAGGTGTTGACTACTTCGGGTTTCACGCCTTCGCAAAGGAGGGCGAGGTCTTTGGTCATAATGCCGCGCTCAATTACGGCTAGAGATGCGGCTTCGAGCTTGTCGGCAAAGGTAATGAGGGCATCTTCCTTGTCCAGCTCACCACGCTTGCGGAGCGCGCCTGACCATGCAAAGATCATAGCAATGGGGTTGGTGGAGGTTTCTTCGCCTTTGAGGTGCCGGTAATAGTGGCGGGTTACCGTGCCATGGGCTGCCTCAAACTCGAAGTTACCGTCCGGGCTGACCAAAACGCTGGTCATCATGGCCAGTGAACCAAAGGCAGTAGAAATCATATCGCTCATCACATCGCCGTCGTAGTTCTTGCACGCCCACACGAAACCGCCTTCTGAGCGAATGACCCGCGCCACTGCATCGTCAATGAGCGTGTAGAAATAAGTGATGCCGGCTTCCTTGAACTGCTCTGCATACTCGGTATCGTAGACGCGCTGAAACAGGTTCTTGAAGGTCTGGTCGTACTGCTTCGAGATGGTGTCTTTGGTGGAAAACCAAAGGTCTTGCTTACGGGAAAGGGCATAGCGAAAGCAGGCGTGCGCGAAGGATATAATAGAAGAATCTTTGTTGTGCATAGCCTGAAGCACACCCGCGCCTTCAAAGTCATAGACAGTTTCATGGAACGTCTCGCTAGAGGATTCGCTGAACCCGTGCGGGCGCGTGGATTGAAACACCCCAAAGGTAGCTTCCTGGAACGGCTCGCTAGCGGAGCTGGTGAACACCAGCTCCGCCTTACCCGCTGACGGCACACGGTATTCTACAGCCTTGTACACATCGCCGTAGGCATGGCGGGCTATGGTGATGGGTTTCTGCCATGTACGCACGACTGGCTTCACACAAGAGACCAGAATCGGCTCACGGAACACTGTTCCGTCGAGTATGGCGCGTATAGTGGCGTTGGGGCTTTTCCACATTTTCTTGAGGTGGTACTCGGCGACGCGCTGCTCGTTTGGGGTGATGGTGGCGCACTTGACGCCTACGTGGACGCGCTTGATTGCCTCTCCCGCGTCAACTGTTACTTGATCGCCGGTTTCGTCCCTGTGCTTGAGACCGAGGTCGTAGTACTCGGTCTTGAGGTCGATGAACGGCAGTAGCAGTTCTTCCTTGAGTTGCGCCCAGATGATACGGGTCATTTCATCGCCGTCCATCTCTACAATGGGGTTTTTCATAACAATTCTTGACATAAGTTCCTCCTAAGCTATTTCAAAACAAGTATAGAGAGCGGCTTGGATATTCACAAGCCGCTGGGGTTTCTCTACTGTTTTAATGCCTTTGCATAATAGTTCATAAGACAGCCGCTGAGTATGATGTCCCGTTCATCAGGGGTGAGCGCCGCGATGTGCAAGGTAAGCTCAGCTACTTGCCCATTGGCGCGTATCAGTTTAGCGCTGAAAGCTGTTTTCCCTTGCTCAATACCAGCGCGAACATCAGGCACATAGACCCAATCGTTAGGTTCTGCGTCAAACAAGGTTCCGACATCCAGCGTAAAAGGCAGTATGCCCCAGTTGATGAGATTCGAGCGATAGCGCTTGGTAGCGTACTCGTAGCTTATGTTCGCACCGCCGCCCAATACCCGCTGGCAAGATGCAGCCTGCTCACGCGCCGAGCCGTCTCCGGGTTTCATGGCAAACACAGCCGAGGCGATTTGCGTGGCTACCGCCTCATTATCGGTTAGGAAAACACGGGCAAGCGCATCTCTTGCTTCGGCGGGACAGTTTCCAGCCTTTTGCGCCGCATTAAGCGCCTGAACCGCCTTTGCGCGTCCCACATACGCGGGATCGCGGCGAGAAAGGGTGAACTCCGCGAGTTTCAGTGGGTTGGAACGATAGCTGGATGTCTCACCCGACGGGATAAGCTCATCAGTCGTGGTAACGGGATCGCGGATTACGCTGACGAGGCGTAACAAAAGCCTGTCGCCAAGCGGATCGATCTTTGGCCAGTCTGCGATGTTTGGGCCAAAGCGCAGAGCTACATCGGACGGCTTGCCAAATCCGTTGTAAACGCGCTTCTCGTAGATGTTGGCGTTGAAGGGTGGGACCGGCGCATTGTCCTGCGCGTAGTCAATCTCGGTTGCGGCGGTCAATAGGCCGCCGGCGCGCGCGGTTGCGGCAATGGAGCGGGCGTCCATGAGCGCGACTGTTGCAAGCTGGCCGTCAGACGGGCGTGAACCTTCACGGTTTGGAAAGTTGCGCGTTGTATGCCTTATCGAAAAGCCGTTGTTGGCGGGTACGTCTCCCGCGCCAAAACATGGACCGCAGAAACAGGGTTTGAAGAGCGCCCCGGCTTCCATGAGCCGTTGCTCTATGCCTGCTTCAATAAGCTGGAGATTAACTGGCGCGCTTGGCGGATAGATGGACAGGGAGAAGTAGTCCGCGCCAATGGAAGCGTCGTTGAGTATGGCCGCCGCTTCCCGGATATTGTCATACATACCGCCCGCGCAGCCCGCGATAATGCCCTGGTCAACGCGGATGCGGCCTGATGCGCGGTCTATCTTGTCCACGAGGTGGAGCGCGGCCTTAGCTTTTGTTCCTGCGAACTGTTGTGCTGCGTCTTTTTCAACAGCGGCAAGTATATCAGCGGCATTGGCGTTGGCCTGGCGGATGGTATACGCCTTTGATGGGTGAAAAGGCATGGCAATCATCGGCTCGATTTTGCTCAGGTCAATGCTGATCATCGAGTGGTAGCTTGCGTCCATTGCCGGATGGAGTTCACGGTACTGGTCTTCCCGTCCGTGAGCCGCGTAATAGGCGCGAACCTGCTCATCGGTTTCCCAGATTGAGGAGAGACAGGCGGTTTCGGTAGTCATCACATCAATGCCAATGCGGAAATCCATTGGCAGTGTCTTTATACCCGGTCCGACGAACTCAAGCACCTTGTTCTTCGCAAAGCCGTTGTCGTAAACCGCGCCACAGAGCGCGATGGCGACGTCATGCGGTCCAACCCCCTGTTTTGGCGCGCCGGTGAGGTACACGAGTACCACCTCTGGCACTGCAATATCGTAGGTGTTGGAGAGCAGTTGTTTAACCACTTCAGGTCCACCCTCGCCAATGCCTATCGCGCCGAGCGCTCCGTAGCGGGTGTGGCTGTCTGACCCCAGAATCATCTGCCCCACGCCGCTCATCATTTCGCGGGCGTACTGGTGCAGTACCGCCTGATTTGCCGGCACATAGATACCGCCGTACCTCTTTGCGGCTGACAGGCCGAAGACGTGGTCGTCTTCGTTAATCGTGCCGCCGACTGCGCAGAGGCTGTTGTGGCAGTTGGTGAGTGCGTAAGGCACAGGGAACTGTTTTAAGCCGCTTGCCCGTGCAGTCTGAATGATGCCCACATAAGTAATGTCGTGGGAGATTAGGCTGTCGAAGCGCAGTCGATACGCACCTTTTGGCGTTGCCGCTACGTTATGCGCATCAAGTATGCTGTAGGTCATAGTTCCCACACCGGGGAGCGAGCCGCTCAAGGGCTGCGGCGCGCAGTTTTCGCCGCAACCAGCAAGAGTTACGGACTCTGCATGTAAACTAATCATTGGGTTCTCCTTAAAATGCCTTCAAGACCCGCATTACGGTTCATAGGAAGGCTGTTAGGAAATTATAGCACGAAACGCGGCGTGTGTCCAAATTTGCGTGATTTTATTGCTCCAGCAAATTGCCTGCATCAATGGCGGCGAGGATACGGCGTTTGACTGCGCCGGAATTACCGGTAAAGTCAGCGATACGGGCGCGGATGTCTCGGCGGACAGACTTGATGCCATAGGGACAGGTGCAGGCTGCCTTGAGTATGTCCTTCTCAGCAGCGCAGGCAATGAGTTCCCGTTCTTCAAGGTAGGCAAGGGGACGAATCAGGCTGACCGGATAGTCGCGGTAGTGAAGAAGTATGGGCATGGTAGAAAGTTGGCCTTTGCCAGTCATGTTCATAAAGAAGGTTTCGATGATGTCATCAAGGTGATGACCGAGCGCGATCTTGTTAAACTGGTTTTCCATGGCGTATTTGAGCAGTTCGGCGCGGCGCTGGGTTGAACACCAGTAGCAGTTCATGCGTCGGCCTTCTTTGAGCCTTTTGATGATGGGTACAAAGAGATCGGTGAAAGGGAT
>JAIRMT010000178.1 GCA_031258505.1 Treponema sp. | reverse complement strand
CGCCCGCACGCCCGCACGCCCGCACGCCCGCACGCCCGCACGCCCGCACGCCCGCACGCCCGCACGCCCGCACGCCCGCACGCCCGCACGCCCGCACGCCCGCACGCCCGCACGCCATTATGGGGCGCTCGTAATCTTTGTCAAGCCCCTAACAGGTCAAATTCACCTTTTTTTACCTTTTTTCTCTCTTTCCTTAAAGTCTGAAGTGTATCCTGTCGGGAGACTCGGTCTTTTTAGTTTTCCCCTGTATTCCACGCCGTGTTGCGGTTTATGGAAGAGAGCGCCCTGTGGCGGTGCTTGTATAAATCTTGCCGACGGGCATTAAACGTATGTTCTTTATGGAGGCTTTTTTATGAAGAAAAGCAGATTGTTTCTAACGGGAATACTCGGCATTGCGCTGGTATTCGGAACGGCGCTTGCGAGTTGTGCCACTTTCAGTTCTGTTGGTGGGACTGCTGATCCGCATGGTCTTATTTCGAGCGCCAATGTGGTGTCCAGTGGTGCTGAGGTCATTGGGTCTTATGGCGTCATACTCGGGCTCCTGGATTCGGGATACGAAGGGTATGTTGCCGCAGTCAATCAGGCTGAGGAAGCAGGTAAAACAGTTACCTCAGTGACGACATCGTACTTTGGCTTCTACACTAAAGTTACGGCATACGCCAAGTAAAGTAACGCAAAGGAACCTCGCGTCAAATTGGGTGGGAGTTGTGGAGTCGTCCTTAACTCCTGCCTTCTATGGAACAGCAAATGTATTGTCATAGTTTATGATAACCGGTACTGTTCTTGTAATGACAACAGAGGACTGGGAGTATGGCGGCTTATATCACCATCTGCACGGAAGGATGGATGTAGTAGATATTCCTCGGAGCGTTCTTCTGGAGCTATTCTTTCCCGGCGCGGTCGTTGAATGGGCTTGGTGAAGGGTGTCAGACACGTAAGACGCCCATTGCCCATTAAGCCCATAGTCAGACGATCCTTCGACCATTATAGGCAGCTAAACCTAGGCGTTCTTGTTTCCGGGGAGAGCTACCCGATGGGTGATGCTTTGAATTGCTGTCGACAAGTCCTGCTGCCTTGACAAGCGAAAAAGATTGTGTAAGGCTATAAACACCTGTAAACTTAAACGTCATTACTAATTTATGAAGAAGGGAATATCATGAATCCGCTCAAAAATGTAAGCATTGGCAAGAAGCTATCTATCCTGATATTCGTGTTTATTGTTGGATATGCCGGTTTTGCAGTGTACTCGTTCCGTACTCTGGATGAGATGCGGATTAAGGGCAGCCTGTACAATCAGATAATTATGAGCAAGGACCTGATTGCCGACGTGCTGCCGCCGCCTGAGTATATCATCGAATCGTACCTGGACGTCTTGCAGATGAAGGACGAGTCCGACCCCGCGGAGCTTGCAAAATTCATCTCGGAGTTGAAGCGGCTAAAGGCGGACTACGACATGAGGCACCAGTTCTGGATTGATGAGGCGCTGCTTGTTCCCGGTGAGATGCGTACCACGATGCTGGAAAAGACTTACGACCCGGCGATGAGGTTTTATACCATAGTTTTTGACGAATTCATTCCCGCCATAGAGAGCGGAGACAGAGAGCGGGCATCGGAGCTCGTGTTGAATAACCTCAAGGCTGAGTACAAGGAACACCGTTTGCACGTTGACAGGGTTGTGGAATTGGCGGAAAAAAAATATGAGGACACGGAGGTGCTCGCCGATAAAGTCGTACACGATGACACTATAATACTCACCATAATCGCCGTTTCGGTGGTGGTGCTGGCGCTTATCCTGAGCGTATCGATTTACCTGTCGATAACACAGCCTATCAAAATGATGACCGGAGCGCTGAAGAAACTTAACACGATGGAAGGGGATTTGACATCGCGGATTTCCATAGACAGCAGGGACGAGATAGGCGAGATGAGCGCCGGGGTAAACGGCATATTTAACGGGATGCGGGACATCGTAAAAGGAATACGGGAACGCGCCGGTAATTTGATAAAGAGCGGCGATACTCTGGCCGCGAACATAAACGAGACTGCCGCCGCTGTAAACCAAATCAGCGTGAATATTCAGAATATGACAAAGCGTATTGATGTCCAGTCCAGCAGCATAAACGGTACGTCTTCCGCTATAGACCATATAATGAAAATGATAGAAACGGTGCGCGATCAGGCTGATGAACAGTCGAACAGCGTAACTTCATCGTCCTCCGCCATAGAAGAAATGATAGACAGTATACGTTCTGTGGTTGCCACCCTGGAAAAGAATTCTAAAAACGTTCAGCAGCTTAATGAGGCCACCGGGTTTGTCCGGGCGGGACTTTCTACGGTTACGAGCGAGATTCAGGCTATAGCGCACGATTCGGAGGGGCTGCTTGAGATTAACTCTTTGATGAAGAACCTAGCGAGTAAGACGAATCTGCTGTCGATGAACGCGGCGATAGAGGCTGCCCATGCTGATGAGGCGGGCAAGGGTTTTGCTGTCGTGGCTGATGAGATTCGCAAACTTGCGGAGTCTTCGAGCGAACAGTCAAAGACAACTGCCGTCATGCTTAAAAAGATAAAGGCCGCGATAGACAACATTACAACATCGGCGCATGATGTTCAGCAGCGTTTTGACGCGATTGACGGCGGCGTAAAAACCGTTTCGTATCAGGAAGAAAATATACGCAAAGCCATGCAGGAGCAGGAGTCAGGCAGTTCACGGGTAATGGAACTGATATCGCGGCTAAAAGAGTTGAGCGGGCTGGTAAAGAACGGCGCGGACGATATGGAACGTGAAGGGCAGGCCATAATGGGCGAGGTGGAAAAGCTGATGCGTATAAGCAGTGAAATCAGCAATGGAATGAGCGAGATGGCCATGGGTTCGGAGCAAATCGCCGTAGCCGCAGCAGAGGTCAACGAAAAAAGCTCGGAAAACAACGAAACCATAGCCGCGTTGACCGGCGCGGTATCAAAGTTTAAAGTTGATTAAGTATGCTGATACTGGCCTATCACTACGCTAAGGGAATCGAACACCTGGCCGACCCCGCACCGATGTGAGCCGCCAGTTACACTGGGGCCATGCCCGCAGCCGCGATCTGGTGAACTGGGAACATCTACCAATCGCCCTTGTCCCTTCAAACGAGCTGGGGGAACTCCATTGTTTCTCCGGCTGCACGACGCTAAACAACGGAGTTCCTACCATTGTATACACCAGTATCGGCGAGGGTGAGCGGAACGCCCACAATGGCGCGGAGCAATCGCTGGCTTATAGCGATGACAATATGCTTACATGGAAGAAGGAGCCCGTTCCTGCATTGACTAACGCTATCCATACCCAGAGCTGGCTGGGAGAAGCGATTCTCGAATGGTGCGATCCTTTCATCTGGCGGGAGAACAATGAGTGGCATCTGGTCTTGGAGGCAGCTTCTGGGGCGCGGCTTCATAACACTCTATCGTTCCGCCAACCTGACAGACTGTTAAGCGAATCGGAGAGGTTCAGCGTCTCAGGCCATCTTGGTGAAGCACCCTGCTTATATCGGTTCCCACAGCTTAACGCCATTGATGAGAATCTTTCTAATGGCTTGCAGCGCCCATAAGCAAAAATGTTTGTGTTTTCGCTTGATAAAATTAGTATAAAGGGGGATAATTATTTTGTAAAACTGTATCGAATATATATCAGTAAGTCCCGTTAAGGGGAAAGGAACTTATTATGTTACGGAGTATCTCTATAAGAACTCGTATGATCGCAATTATCAGTATCTTATTGCTCTTAATCGTCGGGCTTATCATCACGGTGTTCTTGACATCTCGGTCGCTTACTCTTCTCAGCGGCAGTATCATGGTCATGCTGGCCTTGATTCTGGTAGTTCTCAGCATTGTTACGGTACGGTCTGTCTCCAACGCTCTGGAGGAGACGGTACGATTGGCCGAACAACTGGCTTCCAGTTCCACCGGTAATCTGGACATCAAGCTTTCCATTTCAGGGAACGATGAGCTTACGGTGTTACAGAAGGCTCTTCTACAGATAGCGGAGAAGCTCAAAGCCGGAATTGCGAGCAGGTCTCAGCCTAAGGAGGCTAAGGCTCTGTCCGTGACAACACGGAACGCCACTGATAAGGTTAGAGAGCTTTCAACACAAGTTGAAAAGGCTACTCATGAGCTTCAGGGGCGCATAAGCAGTATTACGGAACGCGCCGCAGAGATAAAGAGCGGGGGTAATACTCAGACCGACCGGATCAATGACATAAAGGCATCTATGAAGCAGCGCGCCGATGGCATACTGCACGTTGCCCAAAGCGCGGAAACAGCGGCGAAACAATCCAGAGAGTCGGATCAGCAAGTTGAAAGTGGTATACGCCTGGCTCAGGATTCGGGTAAAGCGATGCATGATTTGTACAGTTTTACAGAAAATCTCACCAAAAATATTAATAATCTGGGAGAACAGTCAAATAAGATCGGGGATATTATGAAGGTCATCACTGATATTGCCGATCAAATCAACCTGCTGGCGATGAATGCTTCTATTGAAGCTGCCCATGCCGGTGGAGATGCTGGACGAGGTTTTGCGGTAGTGGCTGGGGAAGTGCGTAAACTAGCGGAAAAAACTCGGGTTGCCGCGCGGGATGTAGAGGGCAACATAAAAGATATGCAGAATCTTGCCCAGACTAATGTTGCAAGTATGGGCAAGGTGGTAGGCTCCATAACTCAGGTAATGGACTTGTCTGAAAAAATGACAGCCTCCCTGACTACAGTCGGGGTACGGGTTAAAGAGACCATGCTTCATGTACAATCTATCGCAGAGGCGGTAGAGGACCAGTCGAATTCCAGTAAGGCGGCGACAAACTTCGTGAATGAGGTGAGCAGTATTGCGGTGGATAACGTCAAACTGGCGACTCAAGTTGATGAAGACCTGCATGTCTTGCTCGCTAAGTCAGAGGAGCTTTTGAAACTGATATCTCGTTCGTGGACATAAGGGTTTCTACTAAAGCCTGTGGTACTTCGGTCGCTTCAACAAGTTCAGCGACCGAAAGTACAGTGAGCGGGAGTTTGCCACTGCGCTCTTAGGCCGCTGGTTTCACCTCTGAAGGCAAAAGCCATTTAAGGAAAACCTGCACCCACTCGTCCCAGAACTTCCAGTTATGAACACCAGGGGCTTCGTGGAATTCGTAGCTGAACTGGGGATGCTTCCTGAACCACGCGGCTGTCTCGCTTGCGTTCTCATACAGGAAATCCTCTGTGCCGCAACAGTGAAAGATTCGCGGCAGGGGCGCGCCTGATTTGATAGCAGCTTCTGCTTTGGCAAAGCAGTCGTATGCGGGATTGCCGAGCAGTTGAGCGCGGTCTTCAACGCCGTATACGGCCAGATCACGAGACGCCTTGCCGGATTTACGCGGGTTTATCACAGTACGCTTTCCCAGCCTCATGTTGAAATTGCCGGCTGAGAAACAGCCAATGGCGGAATACAAGTCCGGTCTGCCAAGACCCAGGGTAAGCGCCCCGTTGCCACCCATCGAAAGGCCGGCGACATAGTTGTCTTCCCGTTTAGACGAAATCGGGAAAAACTCGCCCATGATAATAGGAAGCTCTTCGGTGAAAAAGTCAAAGTAACGCAGGCCGTGTACCATGTTGATATAGGCGCTCAGGTGCGCCGCAGGCATGACCACAGCGAGGTTCATTGAACTGACATAGCGTTCAATGGAGGTAAAACGCGACCAGATTGTGTGGTCATCGCTTGCGCCGTGCAGGAGCCACAGTACCGGATACGCTGTGGCGGATGCTGCCGCGCCTTCAACGCCAACGCCAGCCCGACTCTGAGGGATAATCACATTAGCCTGACAATTCATCCCCAATACCTCAGAAGAAAAATCTACTTCCATGAAAGCCATCAGCGAACCTCCTTGTTAGCTGCGAGAGGGAGCCACTGGATCACGCGCTGGATGTTCCGGTCCCAATATGCCCATTCGTGTGCGCCCGCTTCCTCATGATAGGTGAGGTCAATGCGGTCTTTGAAACGGTCCCGGAACGCAATATTGACGTTATACAAAAAATCTTCGGTCCCGCAGGTCTGGTAGAAACGGGGCTGTGTTTTGCCGGAAGCGATGAGTTCTTCCATCTTATAGTGAATGTCATTAACACTGCCCCGCACTTCGTCCTCATCGCCAAAGATATTGAACCAAGCGCCATCTCTGTCCTTGTTATTGTTCTGGTATTCCCACAGCGGGTCGGTGAGACCGGAGAGACTGGCCACTGCGCTGAAACGTTCAGGACAGTTGACGCCGAGCTTTAACGCGCCAAAGCCGCCCATCGAAAGGCCCGCGACAAAGGTATCTTCCCGCCGTGTGGAAAGGCGGGGAAAAAACTCGTGGACAAGCTCAGGCAGTTCTTTGCTAAAGAATTGCCAAAAGTCGTAACCATACTTCATGTCCGTATAAAAACCCAGGTCAGTACCGGGCATGATGACTGCGAGTCCTTTTTCCAGTGCGTAACGTTCAATGGACGTGCGCCGCTGCCAGCCGGTGTGATTGTCGCTCCAGCCGTGGAGCAGATACAGCACGGGAACTCCGCCTCCCTCTCCAGCCTGAGCGCTGTTCCCATTGACGCGTTGGGGCAGAATCACATCAATGGTTCTCTGCATTCCCAGAGCGTCTGAATAAAAATGAGCGTGAATAAGCGCCATGTTTCCTCCTCTTCTTAAAGTAAAACGGCCTGCTGATTTCCGCAAGCCCATAGAACTGCTGTCAGGCGTTCTTTGCGCCTAGTTTTTAAGAACAGTTCCGGGTATGCTATGGCGTTATGGTTCCGCTGTTAAAAAAAACTAGTCTTTTTATCATTTTGGCGACTACGCTTATCCTGCTCAATTCCTGCACTAAGCTGCTGGGTTGGGGAGTCCTGTTATGGGCGTCGGAAGAGCCGGCAATTCCTTCGGGAACCGTACTGCCAGTGTATATTAAGTCTAACCTCAACAAAACGTGGGTTGCTGGTATCCCTGAACAGTATCGCAGCGCCGCATCTGACATGGACAAGTTTGAGATTCCGCTGCCCCTGCTGGAACTGGTAGGTTCGCGGACAGCCGCTGAGAAACGCGCTGATGAGTTCGCAAGCATGGCCCGAGTCTATGCCGAAACATTGCAGGACGGGCTTCCGATTAGGCAGAGTCCTGATAATGTGGCGCGGCGGGTATACCGGCTCAAAATGGGTGAAATCGTTAAGCCCTTAGCCAAAGTTGAGGGGCAAGCGCCCGTCGGCGCTACTGGGGAATCGCTCGCCGGCGACTGGTATCAGGTGATGACCGAGGATGGAACTACTGGGTACTGTTTTTCACTCCGCCTGCGGCTTTTTGAGCATACTGGCGGGACCCTTTCAATGACAAAAAGTGAAGACGACGAAGACGACCCTGACCTTGACCGCCTGCTCCTGCGTACATGGTCGCCGGAATCTTACGCAACCATGGTGAATTCAAAGCGGCTAGATATCGAGGAGCTTGCGAAGCATTGGGAGTTTATGCCGGGAATTGATACTGGGATTGCCCGTATATACCTGCCCCATGTGGATAGGAGTTTTACTTACACTGGCATTCGCGCCGAAGGAGCGCGTACGTGGCGTTTTGAGGGCAGCCGCCTCCGCATGAGTCTGCGCTCAGATACCACGCTTGCTGTCCAGTATTACGATGATGGCGGGGCATTGAAAACCGAGTTGTTTGTAGCCCTTGCCTCTGATATAGACGACCTTATTATGCAGGAACTTGCCCGTCGGGATGAGCTGTTTTATAACCTGTACAACACCGGGCCGATTTTCAGCAGTACCAACTATGGCCGGCTTGCGTTCTCTGAGGATGGGCGTTTCACTTGGTCAGGCTACCAGCTTCTGGTGCCGCAGGTAATCAGCGCCCTAGCCTTGGGAACCGGTACTATCAATATGGGTGTTTTTCTGGGATCGGCTGTGTCCAGTTTGTATGATGGCGCTTTTGCCTTTAACTTTGAGGAAACCGGAGATAGAACCAGAGCAGTGTACTTTATGTATACGCTTGAAAGTCAGGGTATGCGCATTGAGTATGTGCCGCCAAGCAGTATGGATGGGCTTGTTGTTGCGCGGCGGGCTAGTTCGCCTACGGTGATCTACTTCTTCAAGACAGTCACTCTCGAACAGCCCTCAGTAGACTTGCCGCCATCGGACCTGCCTTATGGCCAGACGCCATCTGCTGATACGTCGCTGTTTTACGAGTTACCGTCGCTGGATGTGCCGTCGCTGGATGTACCAGCGACAGAGCCGTGGCTTGATGAGACCTGGCTTGATGAGTCGTGGCTTAATGAGTCGCCGCTTGATGAGCCTGTACCATTTGACTTCAATCCCCGGGAATTGATGCCGGAGGATGTGCTGCCAAATGATTTCCTTTTTGATTTTTAAGAGATTGTTACACTATGGCTTTTGTTCAATTCACGAAAGTATCCCTCGCGTTTGGGGATCGAGATTTACTCAAAGAGGTGAGCCTCAACCTTGCTACTGGTTCCAGAGCGGCTCTGACCGGCGCGAATGGCTCAGGGAAAACAACGCTCATGCAGGTTATCGCGGGCAAACGCGCCGCTGATTCTGGGGAGCGGGCTGTTGAAAAGGGCTGCCGCGTGTCCTACCTCCCTCAGTCCGGCATTGTTCACCAGGGCAAAACCCTGCGCGACGAGGCAGAGACTGCTTACGCCGAGATACACGCCCTACTTGCGCGGCTTGAAGATATAGGCGGACAACTGCAAAGCGCTGATGAGCGCCGCGCCGCGCCTCTGCTTGAGGAATACCACCGGCTTGAAGAGCGCGTGGAGAATTCCGGCTATTACACGCGGGAGGCAAGCATCAGCATGGTCCTTACCGGACTGGGCTTTTCAAGCGAAGACTTCAAGCGGCCTACTGGGGAGTTTTCCGGCGGCTGGCAGATGCGAATCGCCCTTGCCAAAATACTGCTTGAAAAACCTGACATACTTCTGCTTGATGAGCCGACCAACTATCTTGATATTGAGGCAAGAGCATGGCTTGAAGACTGGCTCCACTCGTTCAGCGGCGGCTATCTACTCGTGTCCCACGACCGTTACTTCCTTGACATCTGCGTCAACGAAGTCTACGAGCTTTTTCAGGGGAACCTCAAACGCTACGCTGGCAACTACACCGCATATCAGCAGGTGCGGCAGGTCGAAATCGAAAGCCTGATGAAGCGTTACGCTGAACAGCAGGAAGAGATCGCTAAGTCTGAAGACCTGATTCGCCGCTTCAGATATAAGGCGAGCAAGGCCGCTATGGTGCAGGAACGCATAAAACGCCTTGAGAAGATGGAGCGTATCGAGATACCCGAATCTCTCAAGAAGATTAGTATCTCCTTCCCGCCGCCGCCCCACGCGGGCCGAATCGCCCTTACACTGGATAGAGTTGGGAAAAGCTACGGCGAGCGCCGTGTACTATCAGGTCTTGACCTCACGCTTGAAAGCAGCGAAAAGCTGGTAGTGGTGGGTAGAAACGGCGCGGGTAAAACAACGCTCCTGCGCATACTTGCCAATATCGACACTAATCACGAAGGCGCTGTGCGCTATGGCGCCGGTGTTGCAGCCGGCTACTTTTCGCAGGACGCGGCTGAGACCCTTAGCGGAACCGAATCTGTGCTGGATTTCATGGAAGCCGATGCTCCAAACGCGCTGATTCCCCGCATACGTGATATGCTGGGCGCGTTTCTGTTTCGGGGCGATGATGTATACAAGAGCTTGTCCGTGCTTTCAGGGGGGGAAAAGAGCCGCCTCGCGCTTTTGAAAATGCTGCTCAAACCCATGAACCTCCTTATCCTCGACGAACCCACCAACCACCTCGACCTTCAATCTAAAGACATCTTGCTTGACACCCTCCACGCCTATACTGGAACAATTATCTTCGTGTCTCACGACCGCGCCTTCATGGAGGCGCTTTCCACCAAAACCCTGGAGCTTTCCCCCCTTGGACCCCGCCTTTTTTACGGTAACTACGCCTATTATCTGGAGCGCGCAACTGCGTTGAGCGAAAAAACTGCGTTGAGTGATAAGAGACAGGACGCCGCCAGTCCCAAGGCTCAAACAGCGCGGAATGGCATAGCGGAACGGGAAGCTGGGAAACAGCGGCAGACCTTGCTAAAACGGCTTGAACGCCAGGAGGCGGAAATTCTCGCCCACATCGAGGGATTGGAAACCGAAAAGGCGCGACTTGAGGCGGAGCTTGCGCGGCCAGACGTATACTCAAACGGGGAAAAGGCTAGAGCGGTGAAGGCGCGCCTTGACGAAACCGCCGCGCGCCTTGAAGCGAAAACTGCTGAATGGGAAGCGAAAATTGCTGAACTGGAAACAGCGCGAAACAGTGTCTGAAATCATTACGCGGCTTGCAGCAAGGACGCTTGTACAAAGGTTCGCGTTTTACTTACGGTACTTCCGCGCTTGCCATAGCCCACGGACCTTTGACCCCTCTTGAAGTCTCCCAATGAGCGCGGTAGTAGGCTGTTTTGCCCACATCCCCCGACTCGTGGCGTATCTCAAAAGGTTCCCTCAGGCTGATGTAATCCTTGCTCCATCCCCGCTCACTGTTCAAAATCGGCTCTGGATCGTCCGCGCCCCTGACGTAGACCTGAAACACCGCCAGATGGTAGGGCGCCTTGGCGCGATGTGAACTACCTTCAATATGGTAGTAGATGATGTGGGTGTGGCTGCCCGGAATAGTACCGTTGGCGATACGGTCGATGTCCACCGCGTCGCTCACCGTCGTTAGTGAGGTACGCTTGTTGTCAATTAAGTGAAAGCCCATAGCCACTGCGTCCTCCGACGTGCGGGGGGCGAGGAGGAATCCTCGTTCAAGCAGGTTGGTTATAGCCGTACGGAGCGCTTTTTTCGCCAGGTTTTTTGCCTCCGTATCCTTGGGCAGATGCGCCCCTTTGCAGGCGGCATAGGCCGAAGCCCATACTACGCGAGCATTTTTGAAAGCCGTCCAGCTCGCGGTAGGAATGTCCGTCCAGTCCGCGCCAGCTCCCTCAATATGGGGCGTTGCATAGGTTAAAACACTGTTTGCCAGCGTATCCAGCGCCACTTCCGTACTGGGAAGGGTGTGCTTTGCAATTTTTTGTGCCATCTCTACCTCCGATAATGCGGCGGAATCGCCGTATATGGTTCATTACATTCTAAATACGAAGTGTTTAGAACTAACACCTCTATAGTGAAACAGAATTGCCGTATACGTCAATCAGATTCTAAACATGAAGTCTTTGGAACTAACGCCTATTCCATCAGTTTTGCTCTGGGACGGAACACGCATGTTCTGGGACGGAACACGCATGTTCTGAGGCGGAACACGCATGCTCTGAGGCGGAACACGCATGTTCTGAGGCGGAACACGCATGTTCTGAGGCGGAACACGCATGTTCTGAGGCGGAACACGCATGCTCTGAGGCGGAACACGCATGCTCTGAGGCGGAACACGCATGTTCTGAGGCGGAACACGCATGCTCTGAGGCGGAACACGCATGTTCTGGGACGGAACACGCATGCTCTGGGACGGAACTTGTGAATGTCTTTGGGTCCCTGTTACTCGACACTCAGTTAGGTCTCTGGCAGTAACCAGGAATTCTCTCTGAGGCGGATCATGCTTGCTAAAGACAAAGAGGGCGAGAAGCGCTACTATTGAGCCATGAAACAGAAACAAGTCATTCCCGCTGGTTCTCAGTGGCGGGACCTAAGTATCAGGGATTTTCGAGGTTCGCCGTCGGAACGGATCGGACGGGAGTGGATGCTCATTACTGCGGGTGATACGAGTAACGACAAGAGTAACTGGAACACCATGACTGCTTCATGGGGCGGACTTGGGGTTTTGTGGAGTCAGGACGTGGCGTTCATAGTGATTCGGCCTTCCCGCCGCACCTTCGAGTTTGTCAATGCCAATACGCTCTTCACGCTTTCGTTCTTGCCCACTACATACCGTGAGGCGCTCAACATCTGTGGAAGCAAATCAGGCAGGGATATAGACAAGGCAACTGAGACCGGCTTGACCCCTATTGTCTTTAATAATGGCGCTGTGGGTTTTAACGAAGCGTCCGAAATAATTATCTGTAAAAAGCTGTATACCCACGATCTCGACCCGACTCGTTTTCTTGACCCAAGGATAGAGGAATCCTATTATAGCCCTGACTATCACCGCCTGTTTGTCGGAGCAATCCTTACGCTGAAGGCATAAGGATTGCGATATGCCGGAGCGCGCTGCTCCCCGTAAGGCTCGCGGGAAACAATGCGCAGACTCAAACCCTGTCGCCATCCGAAAGAATCAACGCTTGATACGGGGGCAGAGCGAGTCTGCCGGCTTCCCCGCGCTCCAGCGCCTGTTCGCGCTTGGTGAAATTCATCAGGAAAATGTAATCCTTTGCAGAAAGTGTGGAAGATACTTCTATTTCTCCTTTATTTTGTTAAATGGAAATTTCGCATTCAGATATTTTTTGATGTTATCAGGAAGCACCGACATTTTCTTCCCGAAATTCCTTCGCAAATTGGGAAATGCGTTGAGCGGTTTCAAAATGCGCCTGATTTCCACAGGCAGCTTGATTTGATTATTCTTATCAAAGAGTTCCTCGAATGTGGAATGAAATTGTCTTCCCTTTTCAATAAGTATATCAATATTATTTTGGAATTCCTTAAAATTAAGCAGCGATTTTACCGAATGGTTTATATCCGCAATAAAGTTCGCCAGCAGTCCGCCCGCAAGAAAATAGGACAAATAGGGACTCAAATCTGAAATCTGCCGATAAATGAGCGGGTTAATGACTAAAACCAATAGCGCCGCAAGTATTGCCCAGTAAATTGAAAACTTTAAACATATTCTCCCCTGTACATTAAAACGCTCGTTTTGATAATTCCATAACTTTAATTTAAATACATTCTCCATAATGACGCCCCCGATATATTCCACTATGGTAGGCGAAATAAGGATGACAGCCCACGCGATAAACGGATTCAAGCCCTTAACTTCCTCGCTAATAACAGTGATAATTACAGCGGCAAATCCATAAATAGGAACAAACGGTCCTGAAAGAAAACCCGCGTTTGCAAACCTTTTTTCTTCCCACGACCGGTAAACCGTTTCTATAATCCAGCCAACAAGGGCCATTGCGGAAAAATATAATAAATAACTGAGCAGCTTAGAAGGTATAAACATTATCTATGGTTTTCCTCACCGCAAAATTCCATAAGCGCCCATGGCTTACGGTTTTCTTCCCCGTTGTTCAGGATGATATACCAGTTCCCGCCGCTGCTCATGATTTCAGGGTACAGAAGGTCGCCATACTTGGCAGGCGTTTTGTACTCGATCCTGAAGCGGGTAATCTCAAAGCCCAGCGGCAGCAATTCCAGCGCGGTTTGGACGTAGCGGGCGTTGTTCATGTGGCGGTTAAAGTCAATATCGCCGCGCTTTACTTTAATGGGGGGCAATTTTTCAGCAGCGCCCGGAGGAAGGGCTATTTTTTTACTGAGATATTCCATCGTCATAGAGGCAAGGATTTCGGGGGGCAGCTTTTCCGGGCGACCGGTTTTCAGATTCACAAAAGCGCCTATACTCCAGCTTTCAATGCAGGGTTCATCCGCTTCATCGTAGATCACGGTGTTCCGGTAACCCATGAAAGGCTTCATCTCCCAAACCCGTGTTTCCGTACCAAGCTTTTCCCCATAAACTGGAACGCGCCGTATGCCGGCCTGCCGGAAGACCAGCATCTGGGCTATGTTGTTTTCCTTAAAGAACTTTTCCACCTTTGGCTCGGATTCCCACCACATTTGAGAGCAGTCCTGCATCATATCAATAGCAGAAACCAGTTTGAGCCGCCCTTGGGCATCAGTATGACTGGCGCAGACACGCGTTTCTAATCGGTACATATTTTCAGGGTCTCCTTTTATTGCAACTATACCCTGCCGCACTTATTTAGTCAACAAGTAAAAGAAAAAGCGCGAATGAACGCGAATCTTCTTTAGAGAAATGAAATATTCGCGTATATTCGCGTATATTCGATGACCAATTCTTACCGTTTTTTCTTCCTGCGTAACATGAGTTATTTAATCCAGCGCAAAAAAGAGCGCCCAGTCCTGATCATTTGCCCATGGATCAAGGCATGAGGCCCATTCACCATTAACTTTAAGGGGATAGAGTCGGGCGCAAGCGGCGGAACCATCCGGCATGAACAACCCCAACGCGCCGCGTATGGAAGCCTCCGCGACTTTCCGCGCCGCCTCGTGGTAGCTGTCGTTAAAGGGCGTGTGGATGCCGATGTCGCCCAGGCAGGTAAACACTGGAAAGGCCGAAGCATTGGTAAACACATAGCTTTCCCTAAGCGTTCCGGCACTGGTAAAGTCCCGCGTAACATTGACCGAGAGGCTCTTTGGAGTCATAACGCTGCCCCACAGGACGGCTCCTTCTACCCAGTTCATGGTATATGGATCGTCTGGATGCTTCAGGTTTTTGAGGAGTGCGCCTTCAGCTTCAATATCAAACAATTCGTTTTTCAATTCCATCATAGTTATTCCCCGCTCTTATAGCCAAAATTTATACTGTGTTTGTGTGTTCGTCTCAAGTCTTGCGCCATGTTCCGCGACTCTCGCGTCATAGCCTGCGCACAGTCTACCCTTTCCGCATGGCCAAGTAGAAGTGCTAGACACTTTAAGAAGAGGGTGCGCGATTGAGAAGCTACGGAACAGAGCATAGACAAAGCCACGGCGTTACGTGGGTACACTGTCTTTAGGCGTAGGGACTTGTTAAAACGCCACGGAGAAATCCGTAATACCCCGCCGCTCTGCGCACAAGCCGCTCCACAGCGGGGCTTCATCAGGCCGCTACTTGCTTGCAGCGTACAATTTTTCCCACTCAGCCTTCATGCCAGACCAGTTGGCACGGGTTTCAAGCATACGAAGGAATTCCTGGTATGTCGCCTCACATTCCGCCTGAGTTTTGGCCATAATCATCTTGGCAGTGTATTCATCCCGTACCTGATTCAGGGTCGGAAGGTTATTGGCAATCACGCCGTCAAGAGGCGCCTGCACCAGATCCATGTTGTTGATTGTCCGGTGGTTCACAATGTTCTGCCCTATGTAGTTGCAATATTCAGGAGTAAGGAAATTCCCCGGAGCAAGATTACTTGCCGCCTGAGTGAACCAGGGATACCAGTCTTTAGCATAGGTGGCCACCTGCCATATCTGCGGTGAAACTCTGGCTGAACGGACAGCATCACCGGAAGAACGATCCTTTTCAAATTCAGGCTCAAACTGCCAGAGCCGCCTCGCAGCGTCGGTGAACCACCATGTGGTTCCTTCTGGCCCGTTTTCCGCTTCATGCTGCCGGTAATAAATCGGCTCCAGCGCCCACTCAAGCCAGTTTACCACCGCGTTCAAATGTTTTGTATCCTTATTTATGAATATATCATAACTGGGATAAGGATTTATATAGTTGATAGCCTGCTTGGGTTTATTCGGAACTGTGGGCGACTGGAAAGGATTCATATACCACTTCGCAGGATTATCCTCCGGCCCGTTCATGTCTTTCCAGTAATCCCATGTTCCTTGACCGGCATGACCCACATAGGCTGCAAATTGACCGCTTTCAAGTTTTTCCTGAAAACGTTCAGGGTTTTGGGTAGCAACCTCAACATCAATAAGCCCTTCGGTATACATCCGGTTCATCCACTTGTATGCCTCAAGATAATCGGGATTGTCAAAGGCAAAAACGCGCTTCCCGTCTATTTCCATAACTCCGGGCATACCGCTGACACTGCCCGCCATATCCACGCCAAACATGGCGACAATGATATTTTCCTGGTGAGACCCCTGATCATTATTACCCATGATGAAACTCAGGGGAATCATGGGATTGCCCGCTGGATTTCTCAGGGCTTTAAATTTACGCAGCGCCGCCTCAAAGCCCGCCAATGTGGATATATCCTGTTCAGTAACGCCTGCCTGTTGCATTAAATCTTTCCGAATCCAAAAAGCACTCAATGTCCAGCCCGGGAAGGGATCATCAGGATTTATGGCATAGCGGGACGGAATCACATAACTTTTCCCATCAGGTTCAATTACGTAATTCTTTATTTTCTGTGGAATGTTCGGAATCGTTTTTAAGGTACTGCTGGAAAATAAGGAAGAAACTTCCATCACTTTCCCCGACTGTATGAGCGCGGATCTGATTACCGTGTCTCT
The DNA here is from genome assembly GCA_031258505.1 of Treponema sp. Taxonomy (GTDB): domain Bacteria; phylum Spirochaetota; class Spirochaetia; order Treponematales; family Breznakiellaceae; genus JAIRMT01. The sequence continues at coordinate 3,246 of JAIRMT010000178.1, read as the reverse complement.
GCCCAAAACCAGTACGTCCGCAAGCTGCTCGCCACTGGCAAGCAGCAGATTAACGGCGGTCTGCACATCATCAGATTGAATACCCCTGACCTTGAAATCAATGCCTGTCTTTTCCCGAAGAGCCTTCTGCATAGTTGTATCATCGGGAGACATTACGACCTGTCCTAAAAAAACGGTAAACTGATCCTTCAGTTCTCCGCCCTGACTCACCGGCACGGCGTAGCCCTGTGGCGTTACCCCGCCGCTTGTGCTTGTAGTGGCGCCTCTGCTTTGACTGCTTCCACTCGCAAAAACAACAGCCGGCGCAAACGCCATTGCCAGTGAAAGCGTCAATAGTACGCTTGTCCAACTTCTCTTCATCTCTTGCCTCCAAAAAATTTGTCTATTTATAAACCCCCGCGCCAAAGTCGCAGCGGTAAAATAGCCTTTGTCTCAGCCTTTAATCGAACCAACCAACATACCTTTCACAAAATAGCGCTGTAAAAAGGGATACACGCAGAGCACCGGCAAGGTGCCAACCATGACCGCCGCTGTTTTAAGGGATTTTAAGGTCATGTCGGCAACCTGACTGGCGCGGAAAACCGCCTCGCTGTTTCCCTGCTGAGTACCAGTGATAGTTCCCAAAGAATCCGCCATAAGCATCCGCTGCAAATAGGTCTGTACCGGAATAAGTTTGATGTTGTTCACAAAAAACGCCCCGGTGAACCAGTCGTTCCAATGTCCCACCGCCGTAAACAGAGCAATGGCCGCGATAGACGGCATGGCAACCGGAACGATTATCTTCCATAACACGACAAGCTCATTAGCGCCGTCCAGAATTGCCGATTCCCGCAGGCTTTCTGGAATACCCATGAAAAATTTCATCAACACAAACATATTCCAGATGCTGAAAAGCCCGGGAATAACATAAACCCAAAAGGTATTGATCAGGCGCATATTTGCAAGCTGGATATAGTAAGGTACAAGCCCGCCGCTAAAGAGCATGGGAATGAGCAGGTAGAACATGATTCCCTTCCGCCCGGGCAGATTGCGGAAAGAGATAGCATAGGCGGTTACGCCGGTAACAATAAGCCCCAGAATAGTTCCTAATACGGTTCTTCCTACGCTAATCACATAGGCGCTTTGCATGGTGCCGTTACTCAGGACGTATTGATAGTTGAAGAGAGTGAACTTACGAGGGAAAAGATAAATGCCTCCCTGAACCGCATCGGTTCCCTCGTTCAGGGAATATGCCAGCACGTAGATAAAGGGATAGAGGGTTACGGCGCACAGTAAAACCATAAAAATGCTATTACACACAATAAACGCTTGTTCCGACAAAGATTTGCGAAAGCCTTTCATCAAAACCTCCTACCACAAGCCATCGCCGGAAAGTTTGTTTGCAGCTTTGTTCGATACCACAATCAGAAACAAAGCGACTAGAGAGTTCACCAGGCCAACCGCTGTGGACATGCTGTAACGACCCTGCCTAAGCCCATTGTTCAGGATATAAATATCAAGGACATTAGAAACTGGTAAATTCACGTTATTTTGCAGAGGGTATATCTGATCCATTCCCGCGTTGAGGAGGCTGGGCATGGCGAGAATCAGCATGAGCACTACTGTAGGAATTATGCAGGGAATGGTGATATGCCAGACTTGAGCAAAGCGATTTGCCCCGTCAATGGTGGCGGCTTCGTACATTTCAGGGTCTATGCCAGTTATCGCCGCCAAGTAGACAATAGTTCCCCAGCCTATGGTCTTCCATACGTTTGAGATGACGATGATAGGTACAAAAAGATCAACCCGTCCCATGAAAAAAATGGATTCCCCGCCAAAACGCATGAAAAACTGGTTCAAAAGACCCGTGTTAGGAGCGAGAAAGGCGTCTATCAGATAGGCAACCACAACCCAGGAAATAAAATGGGGCAGGTAAGTAACTGATTGCACAAGCCGCTTAAACGTAAGGCTGCGGATTTCGTTGATGAGTAGGGCGAGAATGATGGGCGCCGGAAAGCCGAACACAAAGCGGCTGACCGATATGACCAGTGTATTCTTCAACACCCGCCAGAACTCCGGGTCAAGAAAAAACCGGAAGTTGGTCAAGCCCACCCAACGGGCATTCCAGATCGTGTTTCCGATACGGTAATTGCGAAAGGCGATCTGCACGCCCACCATAGGCATATACGAAAAAAGGAAAAGACAAACAACCCCAGGCAGAAGCATGGCATATTGCCACCGGAATTTGACAAGATTCGTGGTAATGCCAGCAATGTGTGAGGAGCGCTTCCCCAAACCGGTTCGCTTTATCTCTTGCATAATGATTCACCTTATCATGCAACTCGTTATCTGTCTGTCATATTTCGTTGTCTGTCTGTCATATTTTTCTATGACTTATATCATAATCGATCTATAGCTCTTTCAAAAAGGACTTGGCTAATCTTTAGCTTTAAGGTATACTCACTCAAGATAGGAGCAGATATGGGCAAGGAACAGAAATCCTTCATCAAGATACTTCTCGCGGATGATCAGCAGCTTTTCTCTGAGAACCTCAAGCTGATGCTGGAGACGCTTGCCGAGGACATTCGTATAAGTGGGATTGCCGCTAATGGCCGGGAAGCAATAGACATGGCGGAGAACCAGCAGCCTGATATTATCCTTATGGATGTGAGTATGCCGGAAATGGACGGCGTGGAGGCCACGAAGATAATCCACCAAAAACAACCTACCATAAAGATCGTTATACTTACGACCTTTCCCGACGACACGTATGTTCAGGAAGCCCTGCAATACGGGGCTTACGGGTATATCCTTAAAAATATACGCTCCGAAGACCTCATCGCCTCAATTCGGGCAATTTCCTGCGGGGCGGTTCTGTTTTCACCAGCCATACTGGAAAAGCTACTCTGCATGAACACAGCAAAACAGGACAGCGTCCAGGAAAACAATGCGTATCAGGAAATTGTGAAGCGTCTAGGAAACCGTGAAAAGGAAATCCTCAAACTTGTGGCCAAAGGCTTTAGCAACAAAAAAATCGCAGACACCCTCTTTATTTCTGAACCAACCGTGCGGAACTACATCAGTTCTATTTACGCAAAAGTCGGTACCAAAGACCGGCTGGAAGTTATGTCCATTGCCCGGAAGGGAACGAGTGAATACGAATGAAACCATAAAAAAAACTCTTCTCAGGCTGCTTGGTATATACCGTGTATTTTCTTTAGTCGCGGTTTTTGTCCTTATGTATACCCTGAACAATACCCGTATGGC
>JAIRMT010000134.1 GCA_031258505.1 Treponema sp. | reverse complement strand
CTCATTGCGTCCGCAGTTACCCCATCTCCTTGTATGTCCAGCATATCCAGCAGTTTCGGTACCGCCGTTATTTCGTTGCTTTTCTCCTCTGTCGCCACTTACCCAGGGTAAGCCCGTGTTCCCCTACCCACGCGCTAACCACATGAAACCCGCTCCCCCGTATTGTCTTCCCGTCTATGTTCACCAGACGGGTGTCCTCCTCCTCGCTCTTGGTTCGCAGTTTTAGGTCTAACAGCCAGTTTTCCAGACCTTCCTTCAGTTCATACGGGTTCAGACACTGCATCACCCGCCGAAACGCCGTCTCATCCGGTATCCCATTCGGCAATTCAAGAAACCTTTTGAAAAAATCCAGCTTTAACCGCCCAAATTCCTCTATCTTCTCGTAGTTTTCATACCCGCATAAGCCCGCCGTAAAGGCAATCACGATGATGTCCACCAGTTTATGCCGGATATTCCCGTATGCCGTCCGCCGCGGGTCATTTATCTCATCAAGAAAATCCGCCGCCCGCGCCAAATCCCGAATGCTTATCTTCGCCATCGTTCCCCTCCCAAGGAATCTTGATGGTTTAGTATATCAGTTTTTCCTGCTAACGAAAAAGTAAACGCCGATGCCCTGGCCTAATAGGGAGCTTACAGCGGCTTGTTTACCAGGTCTTTGATTGCCTCAAAGTGGGCAAGGTACTTGCGGCTGGTGTCTGGCTCTACGTCCGTTACCAGGTACTCGACCGACATATAGTGCCGCCACCATGAGAGAGTTCGCTTTCTTTAAGTCCCAGTCGGCCCATGAAGTTTAGAATAACGTCATAGTCAACCTGTGCCATAGTGAGCGTCAGCAGAGGATCGTCTTTGATGTAGCGGTTATATTTACCACTGTATAAACCAATGGTATTAACCGAGTATGGTGCGCCCTCCCCCATGATTCGGGCACTTCGGGGGTTGTTATCCAGCGTGATGAACCGCTCAAGCCATTCTTGGACGGTAGGACTGGTATCGGGTTTCCGCCCTAGGGCTACCGGAGCAGCAACTGGGGCGGAAACCCCTTTGACTTGATCCATTAGGTACTGGATAAGCGCCTGTACTGCTACTCTAGCGGCAGACATCATTCTGGGACTTCGGAAGTTAGCAAGTTCTGGCGGGAGGTTCTGGAAACTCTTCCGGTACCACGATTGGCATACCGTCGCAGGAAGCCCGCAAGTGGGGTTGAGGGTCAGAATGAAAGACTTTCAGTCTTTGCGCCGTTGTATGGCAAACGGCTGTTTAGGTTTAGACATGGCATCTCTCCATAAAAAGAAAGTGTACGATAAGTACACGCTACCGTATCTTTTTAAAAATGAAAGAACAGAAGCAAAAGTGCAAATCATTATAATCAATAATTTACACTCAAGCGGACGACGGGAGTCGAACCCGCGTTACAAGCTTGGGAAGCTTGAGTAATACCGTTATACAACGTCCGCTGATGTTCATCACTATATCGGACTGAAAAAATTTTGTCAAGGCTATTTTGTCATGAGCAGCGAAAAATTATTGCATCAAGAACTTGTACAAAACGAATCTTTCCTCTAATATAAAAACATTCCATATCAAATGAGGAAAATAATGGCTGATAAAAACATGGTTATGATTGACGGCAACACCGCCGCCGCTTATGTGGCGCACGCGGTGAGTGAAGTAATCGCAATTTACCCGATTACACCGTCAAGCCCAATGGGAGAAGTCTCGGACGAGTTTTCTGCCCAGGGCCGGAAAAACCTGTGGGGAACTATCCCACAGGTTGTTGAAATGCAGTCGGAAGCCGGAGCCGCAGGTGCGGTGCATGGCGCTTTAACCACAGGGGCGCTCTCTACGACCTTCACCGCCTCGCAGGGGCTACTCCTGATGATCCCGAATATGTACAAGATCGCCGGCGAGTTGACCCCCACCGTATTTCACATCGCGGCGAGGGCGCTTGCAACTAGCTCGCTCTCGATCTTCGGCGATCATCAGGACGTAATGGCGTGCCGTCAAACCGGCTTCGCTATGCTGGCATCCAATAACGTGCAGGAAGTCATGGATACAGCGCTCATCGCCCATGCCGCAACGCTTAGGAGCCGCGTCCCCTTCCTTCACTTCTTCGACGGGTTCCGTACAAGCCACGAACTACAGAAGGTCGAGGAGATTTCCTATGAAGTCATGGGGAAGATGATCGACGACGATCTCGTGCGGGCGCATCGTACACGCGGGCTTACCCCTGAAAAGCCCGCAATTCGCGGCACAGCGCAGAACCCCGACGTGTACTTCCAGGGACGTGAAGGCGTCAACAAGTATTACGCGGCAACCGCCAAGATCGTGCAGGAAGAGATGGATAAGTTCGCCGCACTCACTGGCCGGCAGTACAAGCTCTATGATTACTTTGGCCCCGCTGATGCGGAGAAAGTGATCATCATTATGGGTTCCGCCGCTGATACCTGCGAAGAAACCGTTGAATACCTCAACGCCCAAGGCGAAAAAGTCGGCTTGCTCAAAGTGCGCCTCTACCGCCCCTTTGACGCAACGCTCTTTGTGTCAGCGCTTCCCGCAACCGTGAAGGCGATTGCCGTACTTGACCGCACCAAAGAGCCGGGTTCGCTCGGCGAACCGCTCTATGAAGACGTGGTTTCCGCGCTCGGCGTGATTGCCCAGTCCGGTAAAGCGCCGTGGACTCAGTTTCCGCTCGTGCTTGGCGGGCGCTACGGCTTAGGCTCGAAAGAGTTTACCCCTGCAATGGTACGGTCTGTCTTTGACAACCTTTCCGACAAGAAAGTTGCTAACTTCGTGGTCGGCATCACCGACGACGTGATGGGCAGTAGCCTGTCGTATGACGAAAACTTCGTGCTTGCCGAAGAGGGCATGAACGAAGCCATGTTCTACGGCCTCGGTTCAGATGGTACGGTTGGCGCAAACAAAAACTCGATCAAGATCATCGGGGACGCAAAGCCTGAACTCAACGCCCAGGCTTACTTCTCCTACGACTCCAAGAAGTCCGGCGGCTTTACCGTATCACACCTTCGTTTTGGCAAGCAGGCGATTCGTCGCCCCTACCTCATCACCAAAGCTGACTTCCTCGCCTGCCACAAGTTCTCTTATATGGAAACTTTTGATATGCTGGCCAACGCCAAAGACGGCGGAACCTTCCTATTAAATAGCCCGTTCAGCGCGGCTGAAGTCTGGGAAGAAATTCCGGTTGAGGCGCAGAAGCGTATCATCGACAAGAAACTCAAGTTCTATGTAATCAACGCAGCTGAGATCGCCCGCGCTACCGGCATGGGCAACCGCATCAACACGGTCATGCAGGCCGCCTACTTCAAGATTTCCGGTGTACTGCCCGAAACCGAAGCCGTCGAGTACATGAAGAAGTTCATCAAGAAGAGCTACGGCAAGAAAGGCGACGATATCGTTCAGAAGAACTATAACACTGTGGATAAAGCCTTGGAGTCCGTTGAGGAAGTGAAGTACCCAGCGCAGGCCAACGGCAAGCTCCACATGAAAACCCCGTTTGCCACTGCCAAAGACCCGTGGATCAAAGAGACCCTCGGACTCATGTCCATACAGGAAGGCGACAAACTTCCTGTCTCTAAGATTCCTGAAGATGGCACCTTCCCCACTGCTACCACGCAGTATGAAAAACGTGCAGTTGCGGAACGAGTTCCCACATGGGACCCTTCGCTTTGTATTCAGTGCGGCCAGTGTTCAGTCGTATGTTCGCACGCCTGTATCCGCATGAAGCACCTTACCGACGCCGAGGTTAGCGCTGCGCCCGCTGGTTTCAAGACCGCTGAGATTAAGCCCAAAGCCGAAGCTGGCAAGAAGGTAACGCTCCAGATTGCAGCCGAAGACTGTATGGAATGTGGCGTATGCATCAACACCTGCCCGGCCAAGTCTAAAGCAGACCCCACGAAGAGGGCGCTCTCATGGAAATCCTACGCTGACGATCCCGCGTATCATGCGCAGGAAGTGGCAAACTGGGACTACTTCCAGAGCCTCCCGGAAACGCCTGTTGCGGAAGCGACGCTCTCCACGCCGAAAGGCCTGGCCTTCAAGCGGCCTCTGTTTGAGTTCTCCGGCGCGTGCGGCGGCTGCGGTGAAACGCCCTATGTTAAGATTCTCTCCCAGCTCTTCGGTGATCGTGCGGTTATCGCCAATGCCACTGGCTGCTCCTCAATATACGGAGGCAACCTGCCCACCACGCCCTACGCGCAGCGCGCTGATGGACGCGGCCCGGTCTGGTCGAACAGTCTCTTTGAGGATGCCGCTGAGTTTGGTCTTGGTATGCGTCTCACCAGCGACAAACTCGCTGAACACGCCCGCGAACTTGCGATCAAAGCAAAAGACGAAGGCATACAAACCGAGCTTCTGGACAAGATTCTTGGCAATCCGCAGACCAACAACACTGAAATTGAGGAACAGCGCAACAACGTTGACGCCCTCAAAGCCGCGCTCAAGAGCGACAGCAACCCCACAGCAAAGATGCTCCTCTCCATTGCCGACCACTTCATCAAACGCTCAGTGTGGATACTTGGCGGCGACGGCTGGGGCTATGACATTGGCTACGGCGGTCTCGACCACGTACTCGCCTCCAACCGCAACGTGAACGTTCTTTGTATGGACACCGAAGTGTACTCCAACACCGGCGGTCAGATGTCCAAGGCCACGCCCGTAGGCGCCATTGCGAAGTTCGCGGCAGCAGGTAAAGACATTACGAAGAAAGACCTCGGCGCAATGGCCATGAGCTATGGCTATGTCTATGTCGCCAAAATCTCAATGGGCGCGAACATGGCGCAAACCATCAAAGCCTTCCGCGAAGCCGAGTCCTATCCGGGCGCGTCGATCATCATTGCCTACTCCCACTGCATCAACCACGGCATCAACATGATGACCGGCCTTGAGCAGCAGAAAGCAGTGGTAAGCTGCGGCCTCTGGCCTCTTTTCCGTTATGACCCGCGTCTCAAAGACCAGGGCAAGAACCCCTTCCAGCTTGACTCCAGGGAACCGTCTACGAGCCTTGAAGACTTCATGTACAAGGAAGTCCGCTTCAAGAGCCTGAAAGCCGCGTCTCCTGACCGCGCCGACGCCTTGCTTGCCAAAGCGAAAGCCAACCTCGACCGTGTTTACAAGGAATACAAGTACCTGGCAGACCGGCCATTCTAATAACTTGTTGCGTGGAGCGAGTGTACTCCACGCAACAAGATTTGTCCTTCGTACATGAGATATGACACATGGTTTTTGGATGTCCAGTGGGATACTTCGTCAATACTCAACCCGTACTGCACTTCTCGGAGCTGGACAGTTTTTTACCGTCATCTTCAATATCCATCGCTTCCCAAATTGCCTGCATATCAATGACACAGCCCGGCAGTATGCCCACCGAAACTGCCTCGCGGTACAGACATGGCTCGTAATCACTTTCGTGCAGATATACCTGCACGATTTCATGTCTGGGTCTACAATCCGGCACTCCCGAACACCAGCTCTCTTATACAGCTTGAGTTTATCCCCCATATTCTTCCACGAGGTGGAAGGTGAAAGTATCCCAATAACAAGATCAGGCGCTCCAATACAACTTTGTTTTTTGATTTTTGAACGGTCGCAGACCACGACAATATCCGGCATAAGCACCGTATCGTAGCAAACCATCAATGAGCGCCCACTCAATAAGCCGTTTGTCAGGGTTAAAGAAGCTCCGGTGTCATCACCCATGGTTCGGGTGATGTCCCAAAATTTTTTTGAGCGATTCCACTTGATACGGAGCGTAAAAGGGTGTAGACCAGAAAATACCCGTAACCGCTTTGAGCATAAGATACGGGCGCTGAACTCGGAGAACAGCAAGACCGCCAGCCGGTGGGTATTCACGGGGTGCGCTATACCTGGCAGGTCGGTGGCGAGAGGCCCGCTTCCGGCGAGGACTTGCCGAAGTCGAAGTTCACCCTGAAACCAATCTATACAGTAACCCACACGGAAGCGGATAAGGGCAAGACCGTTTATTACGCGGTTTGTTACGAGAACAGTACAGGCGGCGCTGGCTCATGGCCGCCGATTGAGGAAGCGATTATTGGATAGGGTTTAGCGGCGTATGGCTTATCCGCCGCTAATTTCATTGCGCATTTCCCGCAAGCAGTTGTTTGTAGGAAATGCTTGGCTAAACACCTGCTTTTCGGAAAGCCCGCAAAATCCTAGAATTTTATCTCTTTAGGTTCGGTGGTAAAACAATAGATCGTCGCAGTGGCATTTTTAAGGTAAAACACCTGGGTATTATCGTCGTCAGCGGAATACCTGTCTTTTAGCAAAGGGTGCGCGTCCAGCATGTGTTGCTTTGCCTCGACCCGGCTGTCTTCCACTGCCGTCGCTCCCACCCGAATCCAGACGCCATCGGCGGACATGGCGCAGAGTTCCACATTTGGATTGAGCGCTATCTGCTTTGAGACGTTTTTTATCTTTCCCGTCTGAAAGTAGAGTTTATCTTCAAAGATATCCACTGTTCCAAATGGCCGTATCCGGGGCTTTTCGCCGTCCACTGTAGCCAGATAATAGGCCCCGCACTTTTTCAGAAAATCGTATACTTCCTGCATTGTATACCTCCACTTAAATTTAAAGTAAGTTTCCCCAAAGCTGAAATTTTGGATTCATTTGATTATACATAGCTATTGTTTTATGTCAATACTTCGCAGTCCAGGGCAGTAATTCAAAGTTTAAGTTTGCCCTGCTTTAGTGCCAGACACCCAAACAGCGCCGCACAGCGCTTTAGACATGAGGTTATAATACTTTTCTAACTGTAGGTTATGCGCAGATACTACTAATATATGCGCAGATATTGACGTGATATGCGTCAATACTACTGATATATGCGTCAATACTACTGATATATGCGCAGATATTGACGTGATATGCG
>JAIRMT010000111.1 GCA_031258505.1 Treponema sp. | reverse complement strand
TGTGAGACACATACTCGCCCGTGTATGAAACACATACTTAGCACATATCAAGGGGAAAAGTTGTGGGGCAAGTTTAGCATGAATGGCGGGGTATTGAAGCTTTCTCCTTGAAAGCGTATCGTATGCGGGGGAACAAATCTCCCGCGCCCCAGTTTTACGCCCCAAGGGGCGGGGTATTAAACCACGGTAGGGCGCTGTCGCGTTTCATGTGAGCGCGTGGATTGAAACAAACAATAATGGAGGTACACTATGGGCTTTCCAAGAACAATGGTGGGAGGCGTTTCGCTCCCTCGTATTATCATTGGAACTAACTGGTTGCTTGGTTATAGCCACACCGGACACGCGGCTGATTGCTACATTAACGATACGTATGAGAGGGAAGACTCGTTTGTTCCCATAATCAGCGCGTATTTGAGACACGGCATTGACGCGATCATGGGGCCGTTTTCGTCGAGTGAGCCGGCGGCAAGGCGGCTACTCAGGGCTGAGGAGGCGCTGGGGCGAAAACTACTCGTCATTGATACGCCTGTGCTTAACATGGACGATACCGAAGCAGGCCGGCGGGAAACGCAGGCCATCATCAGGCGGAGCGCGGAAATCGGTTCGACCTTTTGTTTTCTTCATCATGTAAGCTGTGAACAGCTTATGAACAAGAACAAGAAAACCATGGACAGGCTGCCTCAGTACCTTGAGATGATCCGCGAGGCCGGACTCAAGCCCGGACTGAGCGCCCACATGCCTGAAGTGGTGCAGTTCAGCGATCTTAATGGCTACGATGTGGAAACCTACATCCAGATTTTCAACTGTATGGGCTTTCTCATGCAGATTGAAATCGAGTCGGTCATTCGCATCATTCACGAGGCGAAAAAACCAGTCATAACGATCAAACCTATGGCCGCCGGCCGCGTATCGCCTTATGTGGGGCTGACCTTTAACTGGAGCGTTTTGCGGAAGCAGGACATGGTTGCGATTGGCGCGTTCAGTCCCTACGAAGTTGAGGAAGACGTTGAGATTTCCCGCGCCGCGCTGGAACGCCGGCTTCCTGACCTTGAAGGCAGAAGTAGCCCGGCGAAACAGTCCATCATCCGTTAGGCCGCTTGGCGGGAATTCTTTATAAAGTAGTTTTAACGCCGATACATAAGATTATGCGTCCGATAAACCTGTCGTTTTTACTTGGCCTCGCTTGTATGTTGTTTTTTTCGTGTTCTACCTACCCTTCAGCGCTTAGGCCGCAAAGTCCGCCGGAACGACCCACGATTCCCGAATACATCATGGGAACCGGCGTCATGAGTGTGGAAATACTCACGGAGTTCCTATTTTCGTCAAATCCCGATGCGGACGCCGTGTTTGTGCAAGAGCTTGCCGGTATGTACGTTGAAGAAGCGGCTATTGAGGACGTGAACCACGATGTTGCGTTCAGCCAGATGTGTCTGGAAACCGGTTTTCTCAAGTATGGCAACCTAGTAACGCCGGACATGAACAACTTCTGCGGTCTGGGTTCCATTGACGCAGAACACATTGGCGAGCGTTTCCCAGACCCGCGCACCGGGGTCCGCGCCCATATTCAGCATCTCAAGGCTTATGGCACGGATGAGCCGCTCAAGCAGGAACTGGTCGATCCCCGCTACAAATGGGTAACACCCAAGGGTAAAGCGCCTGATATTATGGGGCTTGCCGGTAACTGGGCTGCAGACCCACAGTATGGCGAGAAAATCACCTTGCTGCTCAGGAGGCTCTATGAGTCGTCCGCCCCTGATTGACAATTTTAGACTTTCTCTGCAAGGTAAGACTATGTTTGTCGCAGGTTCAACCAATATGATCCCCGAAGAATACCGGAAAACAGCGTCGACGTTATTTCCGTCTGATGGTTCTCTCGCAAAGCAGAAGCCCGACATAGAGGCCGTGATAGCTTTTGCCGAGATTTTGGGGATAGGTAACGATTACAGGCGCCTCCTTGACACGAACACTGTTGAGCAGATGGCGCACTTTTTACGGCATTTCCAGAACAATCTCGATCTGCTGATCCAGAAAACTTGGGTCGAAAAGGCGGACGAGACCCGTAAAGAAAAGCTCCAGAAACGGGTCCCTCCACTTATTGATGAGATAGAGAAGGGAAATTACCAACGAGCGCTTATTGATTTCGGTGTGATTCTTGAGGAACTGGCTTATCTCTTTTTTGGGACGCAGTCCAACGAGGACGATTTCACCGAGTATACCTTCCGCATTGATACCCAGATGGGGCTGTTCTGGTGGTATGGCGGACAGATCGGCCGTCTGCGGAGCGTACTTAACCAAGCGCTTGACGATACGGTATTGCGCGCCGTCCTCTTACTGGGTATTTGCTATCTTACTAACTTTTAGCTTTTTGGAGAACAATTATCATGGAGACAGAAACAGAACGCCCGGCTGGAACTACGATTCCAAGCGCCACCGCGTCGGACTTTATCAGCGAGTTTATCAAAGAAGACCTCAGAACTGGCCGCTTTAGCCATGTGCTGACGCGCTTTCCGCCAGAACCAAACGGTTGGTTACACATCGGCCACTGCAAAGCCTTCTACGTGGACTTTTCTATGGCGGAAAAATTCGGCGGCAAGTGTAACCTGCGTTTTGACGATACCAACCCGGCTAAAGAAGACAGCTCTTACGTTGAGGCCATTAAGCGCGACGTAAAGTGGATGGGGTATGACTGGGAAGACCGCGAGTTCTACGCCTCAGATTATTACGAGTACCTTTACGAGCTTGCGATCAAGATCATCAAAAAGGGACACGCATACGTTGATGATCTTTCCGAAGAGGAAACCAGCCAGTATCGGGGAACAGCAGTCGCTGATAAAAACAACATCACTATCACGCCGCCCGGACGCAACAGCCCCTACCGCGACCGCTCGGTTGAGGAAAACCTCGACCTTTTTGCCCGTATGCGCGCCGGCGAGTTTGCCGACGGCGCAAAGACGCTTCGCGCAAAGATCGACATGGCGCACCCAAACCTCCTGCTGCGCGACCCGGTGATGTACCGTATCCGCCGGGAAACGCACTACCGTACTGGTAATTCGTGGTGTATCTATCCTATGTACGACTTCCAGCACCCGCTGTCGGATGCAAAGGAGGGCATCACTCACTCACTCTGTTCAATGGAATACGAGATACACCGCCCCTTGTACGAATGGTTTATCAACGAGGCCGAAGTTTTCCCGTCGCGGCAGATCGAGTTTGCCCGCCTCAACATCACCCATACCGTGATGAGCAAGCGCTGGCTGCTGCGCCTTGTGCAGGACAAGCTCGTTTCCGGCTGGGACGATCCGCGTATGCCCACCATCGCGGGCTTGCGGCGGCGCGGCTACACGCCAGAGGCAATTCGGAGCTTCATTGCGCAGGTTGGTATCGCCAAAAACGATAGCATGGTTGACATTACCTTTCTTGAGTATTGTTTGCGCCAAGACCTCAACAAACGCTCTCCGCGCGTGATGGTGGTTCTAAAACCCTTAAAACTGATTATTGAGAACTGGGAAGCCAGCGTATTTGAGGAATTGGAGGCTGTGAATAATCCAGAAGACCCGTCCGCTGGAACCCGCAAACTGCGCTTCAGCCGCGTTCTATGGATAGAGCGTGATGACTTTGAGGAAACGCCGCCGCCCAAGTATTTCCGCCTCTATCCGGGCAACAGCGTCCGCCTCCGCTATGGCTACATTGTTACCTGCACTGGCTTTGACAAAGACCCCAGTACCGGTGAAATCACCGCTGTCCGTTGCGTGTATGACCCGGCCACCAAAGGCGGTAATGCTCCCGACAACCGCAAGGTAAAAAGCACGCTTCACTGGGTTGCTGCTGACGGCGCGATTCCCATTGAAGCGCGGCTCTACGACTATTTGTTCGCTGTTGAGCGGCCAATGGAAGTGCCGCCGGGCGGGTCATTCACCGATAACCTCAGTCCCAATTCCCTTGAAGTGATTCCCAACGCCTATGCCGAACCAAGCCTTGCCGCCGCCGCTCCCCTCGACCGCTATCAGTTCGAGCGACTCGGCTATTTTGTCCGTGATCCCGATACCAGCAATGGCAAGCCTGTGTTTAACAAAACCGTGGGACTGCGGGACACATGGTTAAAGGTGAAAGACAAACTCCAGTGAACACTCGTGCGACGTATCCCGCTGCTGGCGTTTCCATTGCCTGATTATCCGGCGTGCTGCATTCCAACACGCCGGCGTTATGTATATGCGAAAATGTTGGTGTAGGCTGGCGTGAGAATGTGGAATGACCTAGCCGTTGGGGAGGATGATGGTTTTTAGGCCCGAAGCGTAAACGACCTGTCAGGCGAGCGCGTTGCTTTTTAAAATATTTTCCTCTATCCATTTCCCCAACCCATCTTCATTGTTATTTCCACATATATATTTCGCAGCTTCTTTTATTTCTTCTATTCCATTTCCCATTGCTACTCCAATCCCACACTCTTTTATCATCTCTATATCATTGTAATCATCTCCAAATGCCATCGTTTCCTTTATAGTAATTTCTTCTTCTTCTAAAATTGCCCTTATCGCCGCCATTTTTTCAGCTTCTTTGTGCGCAAATCTACCCCAATGTTCCCCTGTAAATTTTATATATTTACATTCCTTGAATTTATTTTCTATTTCCTCTCCTGTTCCTTCACTAAATACTTCTACTGTTATTTTATATGTTTCCTGTGATAATGGAACTAGAAAATTGTGATATTTTCCATGTATATAATCGGGATGATATGCCGGTTCTTTGTAACTTACATAATAATCTTTCTCTGTTTCGACCGTTATGTCTCCTATATGTTTATTTTTAACACATTCGCTTATTATTTCATCAGATGCTATTTTCGATAAAAGTCTTTTATAAATTATCTTTCCATTATTATTCTTTACGAGCGCTCCTCCATTTAATATCATAATATCAGGCTCAATTAAATTTATTATTCTCTTTCCAGAATTTTCGGATCGTGCTGTGGCAATTACAATTTTTATATCAATACTTTTACATTTTCTTAATATAGACAATGTATATTCTGAAACATTTTTATCGTTTGTAAGTAATGTTCCGTCTAAATCCATTATAATCATTTTAACCATGTTATTTTCCTTGAAATATTTCTTATCCTACATTAAAAAACAAACCGGAACTTCCTCCGGCGGAAACCGCTACCCTGCTGGCCGCCCCCGGCAAAGGCCAGAGAAACGCCCATGACGCACGTTACAGCTACCGCTAAAAGCACTCTTTTCATTATTTTCCTCCATAGGAATAAATATCTATACAGGCATACACCCATATCTACCGCGTTATACGCGCCCGAAAGCGCGTCATTCATTAAATTTTTCCTTGGTTTAATACCCCGCAGCTTGCTGCAGAAAACTGGGGGTGTGGGGGATTTATTCCCCCACATACGCAAAGATTTCAAGGAGAAATCTTCAATGCCCCGAAGCTTGCTCCGGGGATTCTTTATTATATTTCTCTGTTATGCGCTGTTTTGCCGCGCACCTTTATACTTTTCTCATAGCCAGTACTGAAATATATCTTCCTCCCACCATAGAACCATCAGAATCAATTATCCCAGTTATTTCAACCACATCATTTTCATCCACAGAAAGATCATTCCACCTTCTATCTGATATTATCAAGGTTATACTTCCAGTATCGTCTGAAAATAGATATCTGTTACCAAACCCCAAAAACCGTTCTATTTTCCCCTGTAATGTTACCGGGGAATTATCACGAAGCTCATGAGCTTCCGCAACTGTTGAAACAATCGGTCCAGGACCCTTATACCCACGATGTTGCGCATGTACGGTTAAGCTAACCAATGCCAGTAAAACACCCAGAAAAACCAAATGCTTGCTCTTCATATCCAACTCCTTAAAAAATTCAAGTTTAACACGCTATATACGAACCTTCCCGCATATAGTCGCTTAGTACGCAATAATGCGCGTACCCGCATATCCGCCTGTTTGGGTTACTCCATAAACGCCTCCGCTGCGGCGGGTTTGTTTACGGAATAGTCGCAGAAGCTACCGGCCCCCACTGTCCCGTTTCGCCTTTCTGGTTCTCGTAACGGCTGCAGATGTAGACCGTCATGCCGGCGTCCGACGCGTCAAAAACGAGCTTCTCCTTCCGCCGCCGCGTAAAACGGTAGTGCAAAAGGCCCTTCCCGTCCAGAGGCGGCTTCATCAGATAGTGCTTATCCGACGCGGCCTGCTCCAGCGTAGCCCCGCCGGGCGGCATAATGCCCACATAGATCGCATAGCCGTAGTCGCTCTCGACTGCAAGCTCCTGTGTTCCGGGCATGGGTCCCAGATGGATGGTCATGGCGTGAGGACCGCCGGGATAGCTGAGGGTTACCGCAGGCACCCCGTCCGGAGCCGGAGTCGGCGTGGGATGCGGGTCTTTCTGCCTGAAGCCCAGCGCCGCCCAATCCCCCTCAGTGAGGGGCGGAATCTTGAAGTAGCGGGCCCGGAAGAAGCGCATTTTTGCGATCAGAGCCTTGAACGCCGCCTGACACTCTACGGTGATCACGTGAGTTCGCTCCGCCTCATCCTGCGCCTTTACTAAAAGGGTCTCTGCCGCGTTGTAAAGATTCACTAGCTCCGTAAACTCTGTCGCTGGAATCCCCCAGGCGAGCCGCAGCGTCTCGATCAGGTAAGCAATCCACTTTTGACACATTGCCAGGACCTCCGCGCGGGGCCTCGGCAGCCAATCAGTTTTTGTACTCATACTTGAGTACCTCCTTGTTTAAAGAACTTAATTCAGAAGCTAAAAAATGCAAGTCAGGTTCTGAAGAACCTAAGTCAAAAGTTAAAGAACCTAAGTCAAAAGCTAAAGCGGATGGGACATTCTGCCTCCCGAAGACGGTGTTTTGATAAAAAAGCGGTAGAGTAGGCGCTAGGTACTTGGCAGGCTGTGTTTTATATAACGTATGATAGAAGCCTGAAACTGTGGCAAAAGGTGCGCCACTGAGTTTTGCGCAGCCTTGCGGATTACTCAAAACTCTACAAAAAGAGGCGGCAGGTTCTGTCTTTGCGCAATTCCACAAAGCGGAATTGCCGGCTGCTGTTCTTTTCAAGGTTCTTTTACATTACACGCTGGCACTGTTTTTGTCAAGCGCTTTTTCCCAAAAAACAAGGGGCTTAGGGAGACCGGGCGGCAAAACGCAGATGTAGCGCTTCAATGAAGCAGAGCGTATCAGCCATGCTCGACGCTGGATGGGACACTGGGGAATGTCGCATACAATCATACCGACGCACAATACTTTTTGCATAGCGGGTATCATATAATGTTTGCTCCGTTCAATCTATCTCCAAGCGCCCGCAGGAGTTTCCGCTCCAGCGCATTTGCCGCAGGTGATGCCGTGCCATAAACGCGATCCTCGGACCGCAGGTCTATCGTTTCGTCGAATACAAGGCTGTGCGGCGTTTTACCGAGAACTATGACGCGCTTGCCGAGAAAAATCGCCTCACGAGGATCGTGGGTAACGGCAAACAGAAAACGCGGCGCAACATTAAGCATGCGCTGGAGTGTTTCCATCAATTCTATACGCAGGGGAATATCAAGAGATTGAAATGGCTCGTCCATGAGTAGAAGCGGCGCGGGATACGCGAAGGCGCGGGCGATTGAGACGCGCTGTGCCTGGCCGCCGGAAAGTGTGGGCGGATATTCGTCGGCTTTGTCCGATAGCGACACCAGTTCCAGAAAATAGCGGGCGCGCTCCAGCGCAGCGGCTTTTGACAGCGACGCCGCCTCCAATGGCAGGGCGACATTTTCCAGCGTGGTAAGCTGAGGAAAAAGACGCGGCTGCTGAAAGGCAAAAGAGACTTTCGGAGCAATGATAAGGCCGGAAGCTGGTGTCAACAATCCGGCGATGAGTCGCAGTAACGTTGTTTTACCACAACCAGACGGTCCTAGTACCATGAGCGGACTATCGGCGGCGTTCAATTCCAGAGAAAAATTGTCAAACAGAGCATTGTTGTCAAACGCGAAACAGAGCTTATCAATAGAAGGATTAAGCGTATCAGCGCTTAATCCGTGAGAGTGGTATAAGCGGCCTTTTTTAATAGAAGGATTTTGTATCATATTTATGAAATCTGTTTTGATAATACCAAAACATAAAAAAGGCGTGCAGCAAAAGTTGCGACAGGGCAGCGGCAAGTATAGTGGCGAGTGTCCATGCGAATAATTCAGCGGTTTCGAGATGTGCCTTCGCCATTTGCATACCGGTTCCGAGTGCGCGGGCGGGCTGCACCAGCACTTCGGCGGCGGCAACCACTTTCCAGCAGAGCGAAAGGCTGGCGCGTAAACTGCCAGTGATAAACGGCATAAGCGTAGGAATATAGAGGGCGCGAAGACGGGTCTTTAACGAAACTGGATATATAGAAAAAACTTCGGTGAGACGCGGGTCAACCGAGCGCATTCCCTCAAGCGTATTGGCGGCTATAACTGGAAACACCATGAGAAACGCGGTGAAAACCGGCGTTCGGTCAGCGCCCATAAGCAAAAAAGCAATAAGAATTACGGACATGACTGGCGTTGCGGAAACCAGCGTAAACATTGGCTGAAAAAAAGAAGCTGCGCGTGTGTCAAGACCCGCGATAATCCCCACCGCAACGCCGAGGGGTACGGAAATAGCCATGCCCAGAAGTACCCGCAGGAAGCTGTTGAACAGCGCCTGAAAAAAACGCGCGCTGTGCGCCAGCGCGAAAAGGCGCTTTAGTACAGATGCGGGCGCGGGAAAAAGTATTTCGCTGCCAGTGATAGCAGCTCCTGCTATCCATGCGACGAGCAGGGCTGCTATGCCAATACTGATCCAGACGACGTCTTTTTTAATGATAGTAAAACGCATCGGAGGGAAGCGCGCCGCCAATAGAGGCAGGAGCGAATTCTAAAAACGCTTTGAAAAGACTTTCCAGCGAGGGACGCGCCTCAAGCGCGGGAATAAACACATAATTACTACGCGGTATGGCGGCCTGCACCACTGGGGCGCGGAGTCCAAGTTCGTGTTTTTCCACCAACACGCCAGCCTCAGCCGGATTCGCCTCTACCCATTCTATAGAAGCTTTGATGGCCCGCAATATATCAGCCATTGCTTCCCTTTGCGTAGCGGCGAAATCAGCGTCCACCACAAGTACGGTCATGGGATAATTCCCGCTGCCTTCAATGTCCGCCCATTCGTTCTGAATATCTCCAACGAGCCGCAATGCGCTGTTACCGGAACGCGCCATAGTAGCAAAAGGTTCCGGCAGTAATGCGATGGAAACCTTGCCAGCGATGAGAGACTGGGCTATTTCAGCAGTGGCCAGGCTGTATGACAGACTCAGGTCTTGATCCGGGTTGATTCCTTTGGCTAAAAGAATTCGACGGAGCACATAATCAGGTGTTGCGCCTTGTCCCGCGACTTCTACGGTTTTTCCGCGCAGGTCTTCGAGGCTTTGCACATTGGGGTCTGAGGTGATGAGACTCAGCATACCGGTTCCCAGTACGGCTGCGACCTGTATGTGTTTCCCGCTTGCGGCGATTTTTGCCGCCGCGTTTGGCGGCAATATGCCAACTTTAGCCTCGCCGCTGATAAAACGCGCTGCCATAAGGTCGGCCTGCGCCAGCGCCTCGGCTTTAATAGCAAATGCGGGAGTGCTGGGCGGGTTCTCAAAGAGCTGGATAAGGCCAACGCCGGACGGGCCTTTCAGCGCGTAAACAGTAAGGGGTGATTGAGCTACGGGCGAAGCATTCGCAGCCCAGCCTACGATACAAAAACATAGGATTTTAAAAAGATTGTGTTTCATGTAACTATAATACTGAATCATTGGATTTAGTAAAGTGAGTGGGAAGAAAAAATATAAAAAAATGAAAAACCCTCTTCCCTTTTTTTATTACCTTATAGTAGAATCAAAAAATAAAGATCGAACAAAAAATTTTGTGGAGGTTTCAATGGCAAAGCAGAAAAATGTTTACTTCTTCGGCGATGGCGCTGCGGAGGGTGACGGAAGTATGCGGGACATTCTGGGTGGCAAGGGGATTGGATTGGCTGAAATGACCAATCTTGGAATTCCCGTACCCCCAGGATTCACCATTTCAACGGAAGTTTGCGGAGCGTATTACGCAAACCATGAAAAGTACCCAGATGGGCTTAAAGAGGATGTTGAAAAGAATCTTAAAAGGCTCGAAAAGCTTATGGGTAAACGCCTGGGGGATAACGCCGACCCGCTTCTTGTGTCGGTGCGTTCCGGCGCAGCGATTTCCATGCCTGGTATGATGGATACCATTCTCAATCTGGGCATGAATGACAAAGCAGTGCATGGGCTTGCGGAAAAGACAGGAAAGTCCCGTTTCGCGTGGGACGCTTATCGCCGCTTTATCCAGATGTATGGCGATGTGGTCATGCACGTACCCAGCGAGGAATTCGAGAATGCGCTTGGCGCTATAAAAAAGGCGAAGGGCGCTGAGCTTGACACCGATTTAAATGAGGGCGACCTGGAAGAACTGGTTGCCATATACAAGAAAATCGTTAAAAGCACTACGGGTAAAGATTTCCCACAGAACCCGATAGATCAGCTCTGGGGCGCGATTGGCGCGGTGTTTGGCTCGTGGATGAATGAGCGCGCCATTAAATACCGGGAGATTAACGGTATTAAAGAAGGCGATCTCAAGGGAACTGCCGTGAACATACAGTCCATGGTGTTCGGGAATTTCGGCGAGGATTCGGGAACCGGCGTATGTTTCAGCCGCGATCCGTCAACAGGTGAAAAGGTATTCTATGGCGAATATCTGATGAACGCGCAGGGTGAGGATGTGGTGGCTGGCGTCAGAACGCCGGAGAAACTTGCCACGCTGGAACGGGAAAATAAAGCGCTTTACGACCAACTGGTAAAGATAAAGAACCGGCTTGAAAAACATTTCCATGATATGCAGGACATGGAATTCACGGTTCAGCAGGGAAAACTTTTCCTCCTGCAGACCAGGAACGGCAAGCGCACTGGCGCGGCAGCGGTAAAATGCGCTATTGATATGGTTAAAGAGGGGCTTATCGACAAAAAAACCGCGATCACTCGCGTTACGCCGGAACTCCTTGACCAGATTTTCCACCCCATGATCGAACCAAAAGCGCTTAAAACCGCTAAAGCCTTAACCAAAGGATTAGCCGCATCACCAGGCGCGGCAACTGGCCAGATCGTGTTTTCCGCCAAAGACGCCGAGGAATGGCACAAACAAGGAAAGAAAGTGCTGTTGGTACGCAAAGAGACCAGTCCTGAAGACATCAGCGGTATGGTGGTTTCCCAGGGAATCCTCACCTCCACCGGCGGCATGACCAGTCACGCGGCAGTGGTCGCGCGCGGCATGGGCGTGCCTTGTGTGGCCGGAGCCAAAGGCGTTACCGTGCAGGGGAAAAAGGTTGATATCGGCGGCAAGAATTATAAAGAGGGCGACTGGATCACCATTGACGGGTCAACCGGCGAGGTGTATGACGGAGCGCTCCTGCTGGTTCAGCCGAAGATTTCCAGCGATGTGCAGACATTCCTCTCATGGTGCGATGATATTCGCGCCAAATCAGTACGGGGAAAGGTGAAGGGCTTTGATGTGCGGACTAACGCGGATCAGCCGAACGATGCCAAGCGCGCGTTTGAGTTCGGCGCTCAGGGCGTTGGCCTTTGCCGCACAGAACATATGTTCTTTGACGGGGATAAACTTCTTCACTTCCGCGCCATGATTGTGGCGGATACTGAGGATGAACGAAAAGAAGCGCTGAAGAAAATACTTCCGCTCCAGCAGAAAGATTTCTTCGGTATCTTCAAGGCTATGGAAGGCCGACCGGTTATTATACGCCTCTTGGACCCGCCGCTCCACGAATTCGTTCCCCATACTAAGGAAGAGGTTGCGGAACTTGCCAAACAGCTTGGCATGCATCCTAAACTGCTCCAGCCCAAGATTGATAAACTGCATGAGGCAAACCCTATGCTCGGTCATCGTGGATGCCGACTCGCCGTAACATATCCTGAAATCTATGATATGCAGGTTGAGGCTATTGCCCGCGCCGCTGCGGATTGCGCCAAGAAAAACATTCCGGTAATGCCGGAAATCATGATCCCCATCGTTGGCGACGAGAGGGAACTTGCCCTGATACGCCCCCGCTCCGAAGCGATTGTGAAACGGGTGCTTGAAAACGCTGGCGTGAAACTGCACGTCGAAATCGGCACAATGATCGAAGTGCCGAGAGCGACTCTGGTTGCTGACCGGATTGCCAAGTACGCCGATTTCTTCAGCTTTGGTACCAATGACCTTACCCAAATGACCTTAGGGTTCAGCCGTGATGATATCGGCTCGTTCCTGCCGTCCTACCTTGAGAAAAAGGTGCTTGATGTTGATCCCTTCAAGTCCATTGACGAGGCGGGTGTTGGCCAGCTTATTCAGGGTGCGGTCGAGAAAGGACGGAGCGTTAATCCGGGCCTGAGCATCGGTATCTGCGGTGAGCATGGCGGCGATCCTGCCACTATTGACTTCTGCTACCGTGCTGGTCTGAGCTATGTGTCCTGTTCGCCCTTCCGCGTTCCGATTGCCCGCCTTGCCGGCGCTCAGGCAGTCATCAGACACATGAGTAAAATTAGCGTGGCTGAAGTAGCAGCCGAATTGAAGCGTAGTCGTGGACGACCGCCAGCGGCAGCCAAGCCCATAGCGGAAGTAGTTGCCGAAGCCATCGAAGCCCCTGCGCCAGCAGTGCCTGAAACCGTGGAAGCTCCTGCGCCGAAGCGTGGTCGTGGACGACCGCCAGCAGCCAAGCCAGCAGCGGAAGTAGTTGCCGAACCCGTCGCGCCAGCAGTGCCTGAAACCGCGGAGCCGTCCGCGCCAAAGCGTGGTCGCGGACGACCGCCAGCAGCCAAGCCAGCAGCGGAAGTAGTTGCCGAACCCGTCGCGCCAGCAGTGCCTGAACCCGTGGAGCCGCCGGCGCCAAAGCGTGGTCGTGGACGGCCGCCAGCAGCCAATCGAGCAGCGGAAGTAGTTGAGGTACACATCGAAGCCCCTGCGCCAGCAGTGCCTGAAACCGTGGAAGCTCCTGCGCCGAAGCGTGGTCGAGGACGACCTCCTGCTGCCATGGCCGCGGCGGGAGAGGGTGACGAAACCGTCGCGCCTGCAGTGGCTGGACCCGGGGAGCCTACAGCGCCAAAGCGTGGTCGCGGACGACCGCCAGCAGCCAAGCCAGCAGCGGAAGTAGTTGCCGAACCCGTCGCGCCAGCAGTGCCTGAAACCGTGGAGCCGCCTGCGCCAAAGCGTGGTCGTGGACGACCGCCAGCAGCAGCCAAGCGAGTAGCGGAAGTAGTTGCGGAACCCGCCGAAGCGCCCGCGCCAGTGGGGTCTGACACCCCGGAGCCGCCTGCGCCAAAGCGTGGTCGTGGACGACCGCCAGCAACCAAGCCGGTAGCGGAAGTATCCGCGCCAGCAGTGCCTGAAACCGTGGAGCCGCCCGCGCCAAAGCGTGGTCGTGGACGGCCGCCAGCAGCCAAGCGAGTAGCGGAAGTAGTTGCGGAACCCATCGAAGCCCCTGCGCCAGCAGTGCCTGAAACCGCGGAGCCGCCTGCGCCAAAGCGTGGTCGTGGACGACCGCCAGCGGCAGCCAAGCGAGTGGTGGAAGTAGTTGCGGAACCCGCCGAAGCCCCTGCGCCAGTGGCGCCTGACACCCCAAAAGCGCCCGCGCCAAAGCGTGGTCGTGAGCAGTCAGCAGCCGCTAATTCCTTGACAGAACCCACAGGAGGCGATACCGATACGAGTGGAGAAACGCCGTCTAATGGCGCTTCCAGCAAACGGCGGAAAGTCAGAATTGGCAGAGCGCCATCCAAAGAGTAAACAGCGATAACATGGGCCTGCCTGCGGGCGGGCCTTTTTTTTATAACACTACACTTAGTGGAAACTGCGCCAAGTACATTAGCGGCGTTTCCAAAGGAATTACAATGCGTTTAGTATGTCTTGATCTTGAGGGAGTGCTGGTTCCTGAAATCTGGATCGCGTTTGCCGAGGCTACTGGAATCCCTGAATTCCGCCGAACCACCCGCGATGAGCCTGATTATGATAAGCTGATGCGCTTCCGCATCGCGCTGCTGGAACAGCACGCCCTAAAACTGCCGGACATTCGGAGGGTCGTCGGCACGCTGGAGCCGCTTGAAGGCGCGGCAGCCTTTGCCCGAAGCCTCAGACAAAAAGCCCAGCTCATTATTTTGTCCGATACCTATGTGGATTTTGCCATGCCCCTGATGGCAAAGCTGGATTACCCAACCCTGCTCTGCAACAGCCTTGTAACTGCCCCTGACGGCAGTATCACTGGCTATCGGCTCCGCCAAAACGAAGGTAAGAAAAAAGCAGTACAGGCGCTGTTATCGCTAAACATCGAAGTATTCGCCGCCGGCGATTCGTTTAACGATCTGGCAATGATTCGTGAGGCAAACGCGGGCTGCCTTTTCAGGGCGCCTGCTTCCATAAGGGAATCCTGCAGCGACCTCGCCTGTGTCGAAACTTTCGATGAGCTTATGGAACAGATAAACCTGTTTCTTTATAAAGGAGTTACATCTTATGAGTGAGTTAAATCTGATTCCTCAGCCGGTTTCCATCCATTATAAGGGTGGGTATTTTCAATGCGCGGAATTTCCCTCCGCAAGCGGCGATGCGGTATTCAAAAATGAGATAGCAGTGTTCAGCGAACAAATCGCCGCGCTCGGCAGCCTGAGCGCAAGTACGCTTATCGAGTGTCGCAAGGACGCAGGTCTAGGGTCTGAAGCCTATCGCCTGAGTATCACACCGCAAAAAATAGCGCTGACAGCAGCAGCCGGCGCTGGCGCGTATCACGGCTTACAGAGCCTGCGCCAGCTCATCCTGTCAAACAGCGCCGACACTGGCGCTGTATCCATCCCCTGTGCTGACATTGAGGATGCCCCTCGTTTCCCGTGGCGCGGTTTCATGCTGGATACATCTCGTTATTTTTATTCGATTGACTTCATCAAGAAGCTCATTGACACCTTGTCGCTGCACCATATCAGCCGTTTCCACTGGCACCTCACCGATGATCAGGGTTGGCGGCTTCCGGTGAAAGAGTATCCTCTGCTCACCGAGATTGGTTCGCGGAAACTGAGCGTTCGTCATCAGCCTCGGGACGCGCGTTACATCGGCGGCTTCTATACTGAGGATGAAATCCGCGATCTTGTCGCCTATGCCGAGGCGCGTCATATCGAAATCGTGCCGGAGGTAGACCTGCCCGGCCACGCCAGCGCGATACTCGCAGCCTATCCGGGTTTGGGCTGCAGCGGCGGTCCGTACCGTGTGGAAGACCGCTTCGGCATCTTTGAGGATGTACTTTGCGCGGGCAATGACGCCATCTTTGATTTGAGCGACGCGGTGTTTAATACCCTTGCCCGTCTTTTCCCATCGCCTTATGTCCATATCGGCGGCGATGAGGTGCTGTACAATCACTGGCAGAAATGCCCCAAGTGTCAGAGGCGGCTTGTTGAGACTGGTCTGAAAAGTCCCCGTGAACTCCAGAGTTGGATTACAGTAGGTCTGGCGCAGATGCTTGCCAAACGCGGCAAGCTCGCCATTGGCTGGGATGAGGTGCTGGAGGATTCCGCGCAGTATCCATTGCCAAAAGAAGTTGTGGTGATGTCATGGCGCGGCACTAAAGGCGGCATTGAGGCGAGTCAGCTGGGACATAATGTGATTATGACCCCGAACAGCGAAGGCTGTTACTTTGACTACAAGTACCGCAAAGACCCAGAGGAACCCGGTCAGCTTGGCGTATCTACAATACATCAGGTCTACCACATGAACCCGGTCAGCCCTGATATGCCCGCCGACGCTGCTGCGCGGGTACTGGGCGGTCAGGCGAACCTCTGGTCGGAACTTATTTATGCCGGCAAAATTGCCGAGTACATGACCTTCCCCCGCCTTTGCGCCCTTGCCGAAGCGGTCTGGACGCCATCCGCTGTAAAAGATTTCAGTTCCTTCACGCGCCGTCTGCCGGCGCACCAGAAACGCCTTGAGCGTCTCGGTGTCCTGCAATACCGCGGTCCCATGTTTTAATCCGCCAAAGGTCAGGTGAAAGCTCGCCTGACCACACTATACATTGAATGAAGGAATGATCCGCAGATTTCCACTCTGAAACTTTATTTTCCCCTCCTGATTTTATATATGAATGATAGTTTGCAGCGCTTCTATTTGTAAAATACCAACGTAAAGCCGGTCTAACCGGGCGCCTGTCTGGAAGTTTTAGACATGCGTCTGGAAGTTTTAGACGCATGTCTGAAGCGTTAGACGCATGTCTGGAATCGCTAGACGCATGTCTGGAATCGCTAGACGCATGTCTGGAATCGTTAGACGCATGTCTGGAATCGCTAGACGCATGTCTGATAATTGCCGAAGGCGTGCCTTGAACAAAGAGGATTGTCGTGAAAGGACTGGACTGGATACCCAAAAGGAAACTGGATTCAGCCGTTTTATGCCAGAAATGGAGGGCAAACGCCGGTGGATTCTCCGCAGCGGCGGCAGCAGAGGCCGGCGCAAAACATCGCAGGTTACGCCTGCTTTCGGGGTTTATGCCAGACGGCGCAATGAGAGGAAACAGCTTAGCGGCAGCGCTATAACACGGTCAGTTTTTTCTTCCATAAGATGTTGTTGCTGACTTTAAGCTGCTTCATGCTGATAAATTCCTGTATCGCCTGCTTAACATCGTCAGTTGACCACGAGTATTGCTTACATTCCGCCAGTATAAAGGCGGCCTCTGTGATGGTGTAACGGCGGCGGTTGCGTTTGAAAAAATCAAGCAGGGACGCTTCCCGCGCGCTTTGCCGCGCCTTGCCCTCGCATACATCACAGCACGCAGAGTCTGGCGTTTCGTTTTCGCCATCATAATTAAGCAGGTCAAGCAAGGCGCGGCGGCGGCAGACGCTGGTGTCGCGGGCATAGGTAAACAGCGCCGTAAAACGCTGACGCTCCACTTCCGATGCGACGCTGGTAAGCTGCAACTCGTCATTGGCGCCCCATAACAAAATGGACTTTGAAGGAAGACCGTCTCGACCAGCGCGACCGGATTCCTGAAGATAGGCTTCCACCGAAGGCGGGCAGTCGCGGTGAATCACAGTACGGATATCCGCCTTGTCAACGCCCATGCCATAGGCGCAAGTCGCCACAAGAACGCCGCGCCGATTGTTGAAAAACCATTGTTCCACATCACGCTTTTCATCACGATTCAGCCCCGCGTGATAAAAGCGGACATCAGCCGGCAAAAGCGGCGGCGAACTTCCCTCGCAAGCGTGTGTACGCGCATTTGCCGCATCACCCCGCGCTTCATCGCGCAGGTAGCGGGCAAGCTGTTCCACACCAGTACGCGAGGAACAGAACACAATGGCAGGACGCTCGTTGCTGATGATGAGGTCGCGCACCGCCAAGTTACGCAGAATACAGCCCTGCGCCGCGTAACTGATGTTACTGCGGTCGGGGTTTCCAATGATCCGGCGCGTCATGCGCCCGTCGAACACATAACGCTCGATTTTCTCCAGAACCGGAGCAGACGCGGTCGCAGTGAAGGCGCTGACAAGCGGCGCTTTTGTCGCCCTGATGATTTTCGTGATTTCAAGGTAACTGGGTCTGAAACTTTCGCCCCATTCACTTACACAGTGCGCCTCGTCAATCACCACATGAACAATGCCTAATGTTCCGAGCTTATCCATTACTTGCCGGGAAAGCAGCACCTCTGGATTAGCGATGATGAAACGGCTTTTGCCGGAATGCAGTTCTTCCCATGCCGCCTCCCGCTCAGTACGCTGTCCGCCGCGCAGAACAAGCGGCGTGAAACCGCGTTCCCGCAGTCGCCGTTCCTGATCAGCCATGAGCGACAGCAAGGGGTAAATAACCAGCGTTGCCCCGCCAAGCAACATGGCCGGAACCTGAAAGCAGAGCGATTTACCCGCGCCAGTGGGCAGTATGATGATTTGTAAGCCGCAGGTTTCCTGTTCCAGACTGTCGCCGCTTTCGTATGCCTGCTCCGCGTCCTTGTCTTCCTGCGGCCAGTGAATCGGGACACCTGCTGCTTTGGCGGCCTCAAGAATGTTTGAAACGACAAGCCGCTGATAAGGGAAAAGGTACGGCAGCCCAAAGAGCCGCTGTACCGTGTCAGTGAGTGGATCAAAGTTATCAGTCAAAGTAACGCCTCCCTGTTTTTAAGGCAAGGAGGCGCGGTTTTGCTTCATTCACTACTCGTACTCTGAACTTCGCGGCGGCGATCCTAGTTCTTTAACCCGGCAAGGCGTTTACACGCCTCTTCCACATCCGAGCGGTGGCCAAAGGCTGAAAAGCGGATGAAGGACTGACCCGCTGGGCCGAAACCAGAACCCGGAGTTGTAACAACATGGCACTTTTCAAGTATTTCCGCGAACACGTCCCAGCTATCCCTGCCGGGGAAACGCGCCCAGACGTAGGGCGAGTTTTCACCGCCAACACACGCTATACCCAGTTCACCGAGTGCGGCGCGGATGAGTTTTGCGTTACCCAGATAAAAGTCGCAGAGCTGGCGTATCTCCAACAGCCCTTCGTCATCCAGCGCCGCAAGTCCGCCAGCCTGCGCGATATTGGACGCGCCGTTGAAGATCGTGCCGCAGATGCGCGCCCAGTCCGCGTTGACGCTTTCGCCGCCCGCGTACTTGAGGTCTTTGGGAACGACTGTCCAGCCTAAACGCACGCCAGTAAAGCCGGCGGGCTTGGAGAAGGAGTTGACCTCAATGGCGCAGGTTTTTGCCCCTTCAATCTCAAAGATGCTCTTGGGAAGCGCGGGATCGCGGATGTATTCGCTGTATGCCGCGTCAAAGATAATGACCATGCCCTTTGCGATGGCTGCCTTTACGAGGGCTTCAAGCTGCGCCCGCGTGGCCACTGCTCCGGTGGGGTTATTCGGCGAGCAGAAGTAGAGAAGCCCATTTTCAGGCAAGGCTGCCAAATCTGGGAAGTAGTTGTTTTCAGCTGTACAGGGCAGATAGGTGATGCCTGCGTAACCCGCGCCGTTCCAGCCGCCTGCCGCGCCGCTCAACACCGAGCCGTCCACATACACCGGATAGGATGGGTCTTGCACCGCGACCTGCGCTCCGGCTCCGAACAAAAGCTGCAGCCGGCCAATATCGCACTTGGCTCCGTCTGAAATAAACACCTCGTCAGCATCAAAAACTTCCATATAAAAGACGCTTGAGATACGCTTCCGCAGACTGAGCAGCCCCTCGTCCTGATACCCTGAATACCCTTCAAGCGTAGCGAGTTGCCGCGCTCCTTCCACAAGTCCCTGGTCAATATGCGGCAAGATTGGCTCGGTGGTGTTACCCACACCCAAGCTGATGATCTTTGCGTCTGGGCGGCTTGCGGCGAATTCCCGCCGTCGTCTGGCTATTTCAGGAAAAAGATACCCTGCCTTGATGTTCGCTATGCAGGGATTTCGTGTAATCATAATTTTGCTCCTTGTTGTTTTATAACACTATCATAGTCCTTATGAAATCGCTATGTTGCGGTTAAAACTCCGGCGTTTTGATAAGCATGAAGCCTGCGGCGCCGATGCCCAAGTCCTGCTGCTCTTCCCATGAGACCGCGAGCGCGCTGTCTCCGACTGGACCGATGCCAGTGTATACAAAGCCTTTGGGAAGCGCCGGCAGGGAAAACGGTGTGATGCGGATGCTTTTGTCGTCAATACAAGCGACAACTCCCCAGCCATCAGACAGAAGCGCTACTGCGATGTTGTCCGTCATATAACCGGAAAGCTCCACAAGGTTTTCTATGTTATCTGAGCTGCTTGAGAAGTGGCGGGGATAGGCAAAGTCAGGACTGATGATAGCGGCGATGTTCAGTTTGGCGCTGCCGCTCCGCGTAAACGCAGCTTCCAAAGCCGCGCCCAGAATAGGCGGGGCTGCAACCAGAGGTTCAGGATTCGCCGAATTCATGAACGCGCCGAGCGAAACAGTCTGGGCAGGCATGAGCAGGCTCTGTGCGCGAAAATATTGAATCTTAGACCGGTTCTGTTGAAGTCCCCGAAAATACCACGCGCCATCAGAGCCTTGCCTGAAACTGTCCAAATCCCAGTCTTCTATGGCAGGAAAGGAGCTGAAGGTCGGAACCTCCAGTCCCAGTGGCCTGGTATTGCCGGGTATCAGGGCAAAGGAACGAGGCTCTGGGACATTTGCGGTGGGCTCAATAAAGAAACTATCGCGGTAGAGCAAGGCTGTCGGC
The DNA here is from genome assembly GCA_031258505.1 of Treponema sp. Lineage (GTDB taxonomy): Bacteria > Spirochaetota > Spirochaetia > Treponematales > Breznakiellaceae > JAIRMT01. The sequence continues at coordinate 3,010 of JAIRMT010000111.1, read as the reverse complement.
TTTCCCTCAAACAGAAAGAGTGCGTCAACCGTGTACTTATCCCAATACGTGCGGTCGGCTATACGATACAGGGCGACATCGGCGACCTGCGGCATAGCCGGCGGGGCGGCTTGCGCGACTAAGAAGCCCTCGCGGTTTATGGCCAGAACAAGGCGCTCGTCCTGAAGCAGCATGGCGCTGACGTTCCGCGCCAGTGGCCAGGGAACAAAATCATTGAGCGCAGCGTTGGCAGGCGCGGTAAACAGTCTGATTCCGTCAAGACCAGTCTCGGATACGCCATCAATCAACTCAAACCAGAGCGGATGTTCCCCGCTTTTGATGATAGCCAGCGGCTGAGGCCAGTCAGGAAGCACGGGCGCTGGCGCAAGCTCTGGCGTCTGCTCCACGAGTGGCTCAGGAACAGATTCAAGAGCCGACGCCAGAGGAGAGGCGGGAGGCGCTACAAGCGGTTCAGATGTTACTTCAAGAATCTGCACCGCAGTACCAGACGTCGGCGCCACAGGAGCTGCCGGCGGGCTGCTTCTTGAACAGGAGAAAACAAGCAGAAGAAGCATTGGCAGGAGACAGCCCGAATGTCCTGTCGCGCCGAGCTTGAAAGACTTATGCTCCTGCTTCACCCACAGTTTCATAATTTTGAATATAACGGCGCTCAGGAGGATAGACAAGGCGGACATTTTCAGCATAGAAGCGCAGGCAAAGACGCTTTGTTTCAAACGTCTTTGCCGCGTTTCCTTATACAACTTTCAGCATCCAGCCTTTGGTATCAGGCAGGGTTCCATACTGTATGCCTTTGAGCGTGTTTTGCAGTTCAGCGGTAAGTTCACCGGTTTTGCCATTGCCAAAGACTACTTTTTTACCCTGATAGGTAAGGGAGGAAATGGGTGTGGCGCCAGCGGCGGTTCCACTGACAAAACACTCAGTGGCTTCAGACAACACTTCTTCAATAGCCACCTTGCGTTCCGACACGTTGACGCCGCGATCCCGCGCAAGCTCAATGATGCTGGCACGGGTGATGCCGGGAAGAATCGTGTCGCCCAGTTCCGGCGTTACCAGTTCGCCTGACTTGAGCCGGAAGAAAATGTTACAGGACGAGCCTTCCTCAACGTACTTGCGATGGGTCGCATCCAGATAGATACATTCCATAAAGCCCGCTTCTTGGGCCTCATGTTTGGCAAGCATGGATATAACATAGTTTGAATCAGCCTTGATCCAGCCTGTACCTTTGGGTGTGGCGCGGATACGGTCGGTAATCACCGCATTGGAGTTATCGCTGGAAAAGTAGGCGCTCACCGGCGAGCTAACGATGATGACCCAAGGCTCATAGCTTGCGTTTACACCAATTCCGCCTTCAGCGTAGGTGAAGGGACGGATGTAGATGGAGTCGGCGCTCATGAAGGAGTCCTTCTCCCACTCCGGCTTGTACGTAGGCCGGAAACCAAGCAGGGCGTTCCGTTTCACAATTTCCACGCACGCTGTTGTAAAATCAGCCTCCGGGAAGGGCGGCATATACAGCCCCTTCATGGAGCGGGAGAACCGCGCCGCGTTCCGGTCAGGCCGGAAGATGGCGAGGCCGCCATCCTTCTGGGGCAGAGCCTTGAGTCCCTCAAAACACCCAAGCCCATACTGGGTAGTGTAACTGACTAGGGGCATATCATCATAGAAGTTACGGGAAGCTGTGAGCGCGTCCCGTTCCGCCTCTTCCATCATAGCCTCTTTCTCTGCGGTTCTGTGAGGCTTTTCGAGGTATTCCGCCTCCCACCCGCTATCTTTCCTGAACTTCGACCGGTATACCACCGGATAACTATGCAGAGCAAACGCCATAAGCGCCTCCTTTAGAAAATTTAGGAAAATCTAGCATGGAATGATGAAACAGGGCAATCGGTGCGCCATACTCTGAATCGCGTAAAAGATGTTTCCTCTGGGAAATGTACCCGATGACTAATACCATTGAATAAGCAGGTAATAAAAGAGTACACTAGGGACATGACTTCAATACGTATGATAGCTTTGGACTTAGATGATACTCTTCTCCGGTCGGACTTGAGCATTTCGTACCGGACGAGGAACGCGATTAAACGGGTGCAAGCCGCGGGTATCGTCGTCGTACTGGCTTCCGGCAGGATTCCGGCTGCCATTGAACGGTTTGCCCGGCTTTTGGGTATGCACAAACGCCCCGGGTATTTGATCTGCAACAATGGGACGCTCATCCAGGAAAGCCATACGGGTAAAATCGTCTATGATATCCGTATCCCGCCGGAAGTGGCGCTCATCGCGTATGACCTCGCAACGGCTGAAGGCTTTCCAGTACAGCTCTACGAAGATGATGTCATGTATGTGTCCCGTTCCAATGAGTTTACTGATTACGATCAGAAGCTCACTGGCCTTCGGCAGGTCGTTGTCGAAAACTTTCGTGATATGGTAGCCGCCGGTTGCTACAAGCTCATTATACCCGGCGATCCCATGATACTTGCCCCCTTGGAGAGCCTGTTGCGTACCTACATTGGCTCTGATATAACGCTTTTTACGAGTAAGCCCTACTTTCTGGAGGTTTTGCCACCGCAGACCGACAAGGGAACCACGCTGGAGAAGCTGGCGGAAATGATCTGTATCGACCGCGAGGCAGTACTTGCCATTGGCGACTCCATGAACGACGAAGCCATGATCCGCTGGGCCGGCGTTGGCGTTGCCATGGTGAATGGTGACGAGCGTATCAAGAGCATCGCTTCCATAGTTACCGAGAAGTCTAACAATGATGACGGCGTTGCCGATGTAATCGACCGTTACCTACTGGGCAGAACTTGATGGATGTGTTATAAAAGAAGTGGCTGTACACTGCTTGACAACGTATGTTCCTTGCCGCCGTCGTTTACCTCCTTTGGACGGCGGCATTTTTTAGCCCTTTGTCTCTTCCTTCTGCTCTTCCAGATACTTCGAGTAAGCGGTATATAGTTCTGAACTCAAACTTCCTAGTTCTGAACGAGGAATTCAAAGTATCACCCGTCAGGCTCAT
>JAIRMT010000070.1 GCA_031258505.1 Treponema sp. | reverse complement strand
GTATGGTTTTAACTTTACTCTAAGGCTGTTCCAGAGCTTCAATGCTGGGACAGCCTTTACAAAAATATGAACAGTATCTTAAAAAAGATTGGCCCCTTGAGCTTCTATAAAGAAGCCTTGAGCATCGCCCTGCCGGTCATGCTTCAACAACTCATCATGAGCATGGTTTCTCTTATTGATAACTTCATGGTCGCGGGACTGGGCGATACCAGCATGGCGGCAGTGAATGTCGCCAATCAGCTCAACTTCATCTACATCGTGCTGGTGAACGCAGTCTGCGGCGCGGGCGGCATCTACCTCGCCCAGTTTCGCGGCGCGAACGACCTTGACGGCATGAAAAACGCCTACCGCTTCAAGGCGCTGTTTTCGCTGGGTGCTGGACTCGTCTACTTCGTCCTCTGCTGGAGCATCCCGGATCGGATGCTTGCCATGATGACCATGGGTAACGCGGCGCAGGCGGAAATCATTGCCATTGGCGCAAGCTATCTGCGGCTCACCTCATTCTCGCTGTTGCCGATGGCATTTTCCTCAGCCATAGGAAGCGCGTTTCGGGAAATCGGCCTGCCCCGGATACCGCTGGTGATTTCCGCGCTGGCGACGCTCGTGAACACTACTGGTAACTGGTTCCTCATCTACGGCAACATGGGCGCTCCACGCCTTGAGGTGTCAGGCGCGGCAATAGCGACTGTCATTGCCCGCTGTGTTGAAGTTACGATCTTTCTGGTTTATGTACATCGGAGCAAAACTGGGTTCTTCGTCGGCTTTACTCGCCTCTTACTTATCAACCGGCGGCTTATCCGCGAGATTCTGTCGAAATCCGGCATGATGTTCCTATCGGAACTCTCGTGGATCAGTTCCGAAACGATTATGACCGCGCTGTATAACGGACGCGGTGGCGCGGAAGTAGTCGCGGGCATGGCGGCGGGCTGGACCATTGCGAACATCTTCTTCCTGCTCTTCGGCGGCATTTTCACTGCCACTGCTGTCATCATTGGCGGCACTCTGGGCGCGGGCCGACTCGACGAGGCGCGGCATAAGGCTGAGTGGATCAAGGCTGGATCGCTTATCGCTGGCGTCATTGTCGCCCTGCTTGGCGCAGTGGCGTCTGCCCTACTCATCCCGCTGGTCTTCAGTAACCTCACCTTTGCGGCGCGGAGCATCAGTGTCGGGCTGGTGTGGGTGATCCTGCTGTACCTGCCGTTATGGGCTTTGCTCAACTCGCTGTGGGCTATTTCCCGTGCCGGCGGAGACACGGCGATGGGTATGTGGGCTGATGTTTCAGTGAATACCCTGCTATTTGTGCCGGGCGCGTTCATACTGGCGTTCTGTACTCCGCTCGATCCGGTTGTGATGTTCGCCATTTTGAAGGTCAGCGATTTCGCCAAGTTTTTTGTGGCGCGGCATTTCCTGAAAAAAGAGCGCTGGGTACGGAATTTGACTCGATAAACTTTGGAATGCCTCAGACGATCTGCCTGACCTGCCGCGCATTGACGACTAGCGTCTTTTATCTCATGTTACGCAGGAAGAAAAAACGGTAAGAATTTGTCATCGAATGGATGCTAATATACGCGAATATTTCAGTTCTCTAAAGAAGATTCGCGTTCATTCGCGTAATTCGATGATCTTTTTCTTTCCGGTGCGTAAGGCAAGTTATAAGCGGCATTGCCGAAAGGTTTGTTGCGCGCCTTCTTCCCAGTCGCGCTCTTATATGCTATCATATCCCAACCATTAAACCCGCCGCTCATGCGGCTTAGAAAAGAGTTGCTATAATGAAAGATGATCGGCGCAAAGATTGATTTAAAATAACATCACGGGATTCCTGTTAATTATTATACAAATAACCTGATATGTTTTATCTGGACTATTATTCGTTTTATTTTTCTGATTATGTTTATATCCTTGTCTTTCTTTAATGCCAGACCGGATTTTACCGCTATTTCTTCCACCACATCATAAACGCTTAATTTGTTAGCGTCTATATAAAAACTTTTGCTTATTAGTTCATTAAAGCCATTTATACAATTATCTATTTGTTTTGCGGCCCAGCCGTCTTTTTTCTCCAATCTTTTTGACAATCTTTTCAGGATTGTTTCCCTGCTTGCGCCCAATATATAATGATCTATTTTTATATGTTCATCGCGTAATTTTCCAATAATTTCCTCAAAATAGTTTTTGTTGTATATTGTCATTGGAATAATTACATAACCATTGTATTCCGAAACTATATGTTTAATAATTTCATAATTAAACATTCTCCACAAAGGCTCGTCTTGAAAATTTTTCTTTAATATTTCCGCTGGCTCATTTCTTCTGAAGAAGAAGCCAATGTTTTCCGGATCATAAACAAAAGACTTATCCAGCCTTCTGTTTAATTCAAACGCGGTTTGTGTCTTGCCGCTTCCAAAAGCCCCGTTTATCCATATAATCATACAAGTATTCTCGGATTCCCGCTTCACCGCTTTAGCGGTTTTGCCCGCTCCGCCGCAGGTATGCGCGCGTCCGTATTGCGGGCGCGACGGCAGCTTGCTGGCGATAAGCCCAAGCGGATGGATGCAAGGCGGGTTCCTCAAGGATTCCCAACCAAATGGTTTTTAGACTACTATTCAAACCATGAGAGCAACAAGGGCAATTATTCATATAGACCGGTTTTGCGGGAACGTGAAACACATTCGGGAAAAGGTCGGGCCAGCGCCGCTTATCTGTGCGCCGGTAAAGGCCGACGCTTATGGACATGGGGCTGTGCCAATAGCGCGGGCGGCTATTGAGGCTGGGGCAAGCTATCTCGCGGTGGCCACAGTGGAAGAAGGCGCGGAACTGCGGTCTGTCGGGATCAGCGCGCCTATTCTCGTGCTTTCGCTTCCCCTGCCGGAGGAACTGGCGGACGCGGCTCGCTTGCGCCTGAGCCTGCTTCTGGGTGATGAAGACATGGTGAAAGAAGCGGCGCTCGCGGCTGAACAGGCTGGGGAAAAGCTGGCCGTGCATCTCAAAATCGACACGGGCATGGGGCGCGTTGGCTGTCGGCCCGAAGCCGCGTCCGCCCTTGCCGCGCGTATTGCGTCGTTCCGGTCCCTCATGTACGCCGGTACAGCTACTCACCTATCAGTGGCTGATTCCAGAACGCCAGAAGATATTCGCTATACTAAAAAACAACTGAGCCTTTTCACCCAGTCCATCGAAAGCATCAAGGCTGCGGGCTTTGATCCGGGCGTCGTTCATGCGGCAAACTCCGGCGCGATACTTTTACATGAGGACGCCTGTTTTGACATGGTAAGGCCGGGCATACTTCTGTATGGCTATTCGCCAGTCGAGAATCCGCCCATCTTTGTGGAGCCGGTCATGGAACTGATTACGCGGATCGTCCTGATTAAAACAATGCGGGTCGGTGAGGCGGTTTCCTACGGCAGGACTTGGACTGTCTCGGAAGAGACCCGGATCGCCACTATTCCGGTGGGTTATGGCGACGGCTTGCCGCGGGGTTTAAGCGGTAACTTTTCGGTGCGCATCCAGCGCCGCTTTTATCCGCTGGCAGGCCGCGTCTGCATGGATCAGTGCATGATCGATCTGGGCAATGATACCGACATTCAGCGCTGGGATGAGGTAACAATCTTTGGCGGCAAAGCCCAAAGCGCCGCTGACATTGCCGCCAAACTGCATACCATTCCTTATGAAATAACCTGCAATATCAACAAGCGCGTGCCACGTGTTTATACTGACTTGTTTCACTCCACGCGCTCGCATGGAGTGAAATCCAATGCTCTGTAGGGTTAATACACTCGCTACTTGTAGTTTTCAAGCAGCTCAATGACGCACTTGAGGTCTTTAGTGGCGTCAATGTAGGCATATTCGCCGCCGCCGCTGCCGTACTTGCCGCGCTGAACCAGTGGATAGCCGGCGTTCTCACAGGCGATGACTTTGCTATCCATGCCTTCAACATTGAAGGCAATGTGGTGTATGCCTTCGCCGTGCTTGTCCAGAAAATCCTGCCAAGTGCTTTTCACGCCGTTGGGCTGAATCAGCTCAATGGCCAGATGAGGGCCGACGTTGAAAAACGCCAGCAAACAGTTGGCGTCAGGCGCGGGCTTACCTTCGACAGTGGTTTGCGTGATCTCGTACTTACCTCCGTCGGAGTGCAGCGGCGGCGGCACGCCCAGAAACTCGGCGAACTTACGCTTGGTCGCCTCAATGTCGCGTACAATCAGCGCTACTTGCGTAACCTGATCTGTTCCAATAATACCTGCCATAAAAACTCCTATTTATACAGGGATACGATACGCCATACCCCCGCGATTTGAACTGTGTGAGCGGAAATCATTCACTCCCGCTTTGACAAGTCCCCTCGCCTTGCGGCAGGGACTTTACGGCGCTTTTGATAAACTGGCTCGACAAGACTCGCGGATAACGATTTCCCCTGAATAGGTTTTGACGAACTGAGTCGCCAGCGGCTTCTCAACATACTCCAGCACTTTTAGCGTGAGTGTTTTCATCATGCCGTCAAAGTCGTAACGCATGGTGGTAAGCGGCGGGGTAAAGTATTGACTGACGAGTATATCATCAGACCCGATGATGGCCATATCACGAGGCGAGTCCAAGCCATAGCGCCTGAGCGCGTCAATCACGCCAAAAGCCATGATGTCATTGCCGCAGATGATACAGGTGGGCAGAGGCTGATCCGGCGCTCGCGCTTCCATGAAAGTGGAAAAAGCCTCAGCCGCTGGGGTTCGGGCGAGAGCCTGTGCGCACAAGATACTGCCAAGGCGTATGGGAAGACGATACTTTGCCATTGCTTCTGAAAAAATGCGGAATACATCCAGTCCCACCAGGTTAAGCATATCAGCGCCGATGAACATGATACGCTTATGCCCAAGACTCACCGCATAGGCCACGCTCGTTGCAATGCTGCTATAGTCAAGACGCACTACAACGCGGTTTGGCTCGGTTTTATCGGGGCGGTGCTGGTTGAACACACCGATCACAAAGCCATAAGCGACAAGTTCTTCTATTAGTTCACAAGAATTCGGGAACCCCATAAAGATACCGGCATCGATTCGCTTCTGGTGAAACATATCCATTATCTTTTTCTTTTCACTCGCGTCATTAACATCGCTGACCTGATGCACTAGCGTATAAGAGCCGCCCAGCGTGGCGGTGTTGATGATCTGCTCGGTCATAAAGTTTATATGCGTGTCTTCAAGGCGGCTATGCGGCTCGAACCGCTTGGCTACAAGATGAAACAGGCCAATAGTCTTTGAACGCTTGCCCGCCAGTATCTGGGCGGAAAAGTTAGGCGAGTATGCGTAACGCTCAATCACCTCAAGTACCCGTTTCCGGGTTGTTGGTTTTACAAAGGCATAGTTATTGACTACCCTGCTCACAGTGGCGCGGGATACACCCGCAAGTTGCGCGATCTTTGCCGCGTCAATGTTTTTTTTCCCTCTCATACAAAACCTGCCTTCATGAACTTGTTCGCTGCAAGGATTAACAAACAAGCTCAACATTGAAATCGTGTTCGGTATATCAATAAAACTTTTGTCTGTCAATAAAGCATTGCTAATGAACAGGATAAACGCATAGAAAGCAGCCGGTTCGTGGAAGCAGGTCTTAGAGCGTCTCTTAACCATAGTTAAGAGCGTCTCTTAAGCGTAGTTAAGA
>JAIRMT010000006.1 GCA_031258505.1 Treponema sp. | reverse complement strand
TCCCGGCTCCCGGCTCCCGGCTCCCGGCTCCCGGCTCCCGGCTCCCGGCTCCCGGCTCCCGGCTCCCGGCTCCCGGCTCCCGGCTCCCGGCTCCCGGCTCCCATTATACTCTCTTAACAACACGGTTTGTCAAGTACCTTTCGGCAAGCGCCTTTCAGTTTACAAAAATAAGCAAGTTTTTCCTCAAATCACCTTCAAGTCTAAAGACTTCATCCCAAAGTCTAAAAACTCCGCCTCAAAGTCTAAAGACTTCACTTCAAAGTCTAAAGACTTCATCCCAAAGTCTAAAGACTCCGCCTCAAAGTCTTTAGACTCCAAGCCAACATCTTTAGGTAGAACAGCGTTTTGTCATAAAAACGCTTCAATCTCAATACAAAAGGAGACTTAAATCATGAGTCAAAGAACGGATTGGCTCCCGGCTGCGCGGGACGCCATATTAGCAATGGTAAAGGCGTGGATTCTCACCATCACCGCCTTTCTCCTCAAGTGGGGAATCCCGGAAAGCGTCCTGCAGAACCTTTCCTCTCTGGCGGCCGCTGCGGAAAGCGCATTGGACACGGCAAAGAACGAAAGTACCCGCACGCCCGTGGCAACAGCGCGGTGTAAGGAGACTTTCGACGCGCTCACCGCGGAAATGCGGGACATAAAAAAGCGCTACTTCCTTAGCCCGCCTCTTACGGATTCAGACTTTGTGGCTTTGGGGCTTAATCCTCCCGACCATACCCACACGCCAAGCGGCATTCCCACAGCTCAGATAAAGGTGGAGACCTATCTGGTGGGACGGCACGAGCTGGGCGTAAAGCTAGTCTACGTTAGCGGCAGCCCCAATGACCCAGCCAACAAAGGCTATCGGATATGGTACTCGGTTGTTGCGCCCGGCGAAACGCCGCCCGAGCGTCCAGAGGATTTGCGCAAATCATTCTTCACCATGCGGAAAAACGATTTGCTGCAGTTCGACTATGCCGAGAGCGGGCGGACCGTGTATGTTGCCGTGCAGATAGAGAACAGCGGCGGGAAGCAAGGTCCCTGGGGACCAATGGTAAACGCCCTTATTCCTTGAAAAGGAATAAGGGGCAAAGCGCTTTGGGTTTGCCCTGATACCCTGAGCGCGTTCATGCGGTAAAATGCCGGCGCTTTCGCCTGTACGGAAGACGCCAGCTTTTTATAACTTTAAGTTTCATGAGTAAGGAGAAAGAGAATGAAGAAAAATCGGTTTTTATTCGGATTGCCGGCAATGCTGCTGGCATTGGGGCTGGTTCTTAGCGCTTGCGATCTGCTAGGCGAGAAAGAAAACGAGCCAAAACGGTATACGGTAACGTACGACGCGAACGGGGGAAGCGGGACCGCGCCTTCCTCGCAGACCGTGAACAGCGGAACCGCGATAACGCTTGCAGGCGGGAGCGGACTGACAAAAGCCGGCTATACGTTCAGCGGGTGGAACACCAGCGCTTCTGGTACAGGAACTCTGTATGCCGCAGGCGCTTCTTTCACCGTTACTGCGGATATAACGCTCTACGCCACATGGATAGTCGCCTCTGGCATCCAGTATACGGTAACATACGACGCGAACGGGGGAAGCGGGACCGCGCCTCCCGCGCAGACCGTGAACAGCGGAGCTGCGATAACGCTCGCAGACGGGAGCGGGCTGACAAACAGCGGCTATACATTCAGCGAGTGGAACACCAGCGCGGACGGCGCGGGAACTCCGTATGCTTCGGGCGCTTCTTTCACTGTTACTTCAGATATAACGCTCTACGCTAAGTGGAGTTTACCTGCTGCGGCAGTGCCTGGCTCAACCTTGCAAGATGCGCTCGAGTGGCTTGATTCAAACGCTGAGCAAGGCGGCGTTTATACCATTACCTTAAGCGCCGATGAGACCATCACGCCGCGCGCGCTTTCTTACAGCGGACAAACAGTGAGCATAAGCATTGACGGCGGGACCACGGAACGGACGATCAGCTTGAGTCAAAATGGCTCGCTCTTTACCGTGGAAAGCAGCGTTACCCTGACCCTGGGAAACAACGTTACCTTGCAAGGACATAGCGCCAATACAGCTTCACTGGTGCGGGTGAACAGCGGGGGAACCTTGGCGATGGAAAACGGCTCGAAGCTCACCGGCAACGCCGTTGCCGTCGGCGGTGGGGTGTATGTGACCGATAGCGGTACGTTTACGATGAGCGGTGGTGAAATCACCGGCAATACCGCCGCCTCCGCCGGTGGTGGGGTGTTTGTGGGTAGCGGTACGTTTACGATGAGCGGTGGTGAAATCACCGGCAATACCACCACCACCGGTGGCGGGGTGTTTGTGACCGATAGCGGTACGTTTACGATGAGCGGTGGTGAAATCACCGGCAATACCACCACCACCGGTGGCGGGGTGTATGTGGTCAGCGGTACGTTTACGATGAGCGGTGGTGAAATCACCGGCAATACCACCACCACCGCCGGCGCCGGTGGTGGGGTGTTTGTGAGTAGCGGTACGTTTACGATGAGCGGTGGTGAAATCACCGGCAATACCACCGCCGTCGGTGGCGGGGTGTATGTGGGTAGCGGTACGGTTACCAAGCAGTCTGGCGGAATCATTTACGGGTCGGACGCCTCCGCTTCCTTACGGAATACCGCGTCCAGCGGCTATGGTCATGCGGTCTATGCGAACGGCAAGAAGCGCGACAGCACGGCTGGAGTGGGTGTTACCCTGGACAGCACAGTGAGCGGTTCCGCGGGCGGCTGGGAATAAGCCTAAAGGCGGCGCACGCTGTCTCGGCTTACGGGGCAAGGGTGGAGCGCGCGGGCAAGGCTCGCGTTGCTCTACCCTTTTTGTTTGCCGCGCTGCTGGGAAGCTAAGGGATAAGGGGGCGGCGCGGAACGTGTTCCGTGAAAGCAGCCGCCTGATTATTGCTCATTGTTTATGATTTACTTGAGCTAAGGAGAATAATATGGGCGAAGTACGAACGGAAGTTACCCTAGTAAACATCGGGGATAAAGAAGTTGCGGATCGGGGTTATATGCCTCAGGATCAAGTCAGGCGGCTCACGGTCAATGCCGTGGTGGATACCGGCGCGTGGACCCTAGTCATCAACGAGGAAACCCGCGAAAAGCTGGGACTGCGAGTGAAAAGAACTACGGCGACCAGCATTGCCGGCGGGGGAACGGTCGCCGGCGGGGTAACGGAACCGGTGATGGTCTGCTGGAAAGACCGGGAAACCCCCTGTCAGGCGGTGGTCCTCCCCAATGAGGACGAGGTTTTACTGGGAGCGCTGCCCCTTGAGGGGATGGATCTGACGGTAAATCCTCTGCGAAACGAGGTTACTGGCGCTCACGGCGATACCATACGCATCGTGGTTAAGTGAACAGTAACAGCTGAGAAACGCCTTGTGGTAATCATTGACTGGGTTATTGACGGCAGCAAGCGCCGCGAGCTGTTTCCAACTTTCTTTGAGGCAAAGACAACTTTCTCTGGGACAAAGACAACTTTCCCTGAGGCAAAGACAACTTTCCCTGAGGCAAAGACAACTTTCTTTGGGACAAAGACAACTTTCTCTGAGGCAAAGACAACTTTCTCTGGGACAAAGACAACTTTCCCTGAGGCAAAGACAACTTTCTCTGAGGCAAAGACAACTTTCTCTGAGGCAAAGACAACTTTCTCTGAGGCAAAGACAACTTTCTCTGGGACAAAGACAACTTTCTTTGGGACAGAGACAACTTTCTCTGAGGCAAAGACAACTTTCTCTGGGACAAAGACAACTTTCTTTGAGGCAAAAAAAATGAATTTAATGTGAGTTTGAGAGGCAGTATGCGCTGAATTTCTGATAACGCGAAACGTCTGCCTAACGCCACGCGGAACCAAGCGCGCAGACTTTCGGTCTGACATGCAAGGCTCGATTGAAAGGCGTATATTCATCTGTTTCACCGAACAGCTTGTCAAGGCGCTGGCTTCAATGTACTTGGTCAAGTTCCCGCGTCCATAGCGCGCTGGATTTCAGACCAGCGTGCGCGCTATACGCACGATGTCGGCAAACACGCCGCCTGCTGTAACCGCCGCGCCAGCGCCAGGTCCTTTGATAACCATAGGCAGCGTGGAATAGCGGTCAGTTGTGATGACGACGATGTTATCGGAATCACGCAGAGAACGGAACGGGCTTGCCGGGTCCTCTGCACGGAGGGCGAGACGGGCAGAGCCTTCTTCGATAACCGCGATGTAGCGCAGAGCCTTGCCTTCAGCCGCAGCTTCGGCGCGACGGCGCTCAAACGAATCGTCCAGCTTTTCCAGTTCCGCGAAAAAGGCGTCAATACTGGGGGCAGCAAAGCACGACTCAGGCAGGATTGGTTCAATCTCCACTGCGGAGAACTCCAGCGGCAGACCGCACTCCCTCGCCAGTATCAGGGCTTTGCGGGCTGCGTCCATGGCGTTCAGGTCGTCGCGGGGATCAGGCTCGGTGTAGCCCTTAGCCTTGGCCTCGCGTACTAAGGCGGAAAAGCGCTTAGACCCGTCATAGTTGTTAAAGATGAAGCTCAGGGTTCCCGATAGCACAGCCTCAATGCGCCGCACCTTATCGCCGGAAAGTGTGAGGTCGCGGAGTGTGGATATGACCGGCAGACCCGCGCAAACTGTGGTTTCATAGAGATAAGGTATGCCTCGGTTACGCGAATAGCTGGTGAGCATCTTGTAATACTCGCAGGAACCAGCGTTGGCGCGTTTGTTAGGGGTAACAATGGGGATTGACGAGTGCAAGACCTCAGCATAGCAAGCTGCTACGTCATCGCTCGCGGTGCAGTCGCAGAAGGTTGTGTTGGGGAGGTTAAAGCCTTTCATGCGCTCAATGAAGCGCGGCAGGGAAAATGTTTCCCGGTCATCCGCCGTGTTTAGAGCGGTCTTCACGGCGTTTGGTTCAATGCCTTCTTCACGAAAGAGCATACAGCGGGAATTAGCCACGCCCACTACATTGACGCGAATCTTGTATTCGCTTGCCAGGGTTTCGCGGTGAAAGCTGAGTTGTTCCAGCAAAGTACCGCCGATGAGTCCTGTACCTATGAGGAAAAGGTTCACCGAGCGGACGCCGGAGAGGAAGAACGCTTCGTGCAGGGCATTGAGGGCTTTTGCCTCGTCCTGCTGCGCGATAACGGCTGAGATGTTGAGTTCCGAGGAACCCTGGGCAATGGCGTTCACGTTAATCCCATTCCGGCCCAGGGCGTAGAACACTTTGCCGGCAATGCCGGAGCTGCTCTTCATGCACGAACCAACTACCGCGATGATAGCAAAGCCGCACTCACAGATGGGCGGGTCAATGAGTGAGACGATGATTTCCCGTGAGAACTCTTCCCGAAGCGCGGCATCGGCTGTGGGAAGGTCTTCCGGCAGTATGGCAAAGCAGATGGAGTATTCGCTGGAGCTTTGGGTGATGAGGATGATGTTTATGCCCTTACGCGCCAGCGCTCCAAAGAGCCGCGACGAGAAGCCCGCAACACCCACCATGCCGGAACCCTGCACCCGTATGAGCGCGATGTTATTGATAGAAGTAATTCCGCGGATAAGGTAAGGCCCGGGTTCCGCGTTTTGGACAACGAGGGTTCCGGCGGCGGCTGGATTGAAGGTATTGCGTATCCAGATGGGGATACCTTTCTCAAGGGCTGGCTTTATAGTTGGCGGGAACAGTACCTTTGCCCCGAAGTGGGACAGTTCCATTGCCTCCACATAAGACAGTGAATTGAGCGTGAACGCGCCCTTCACGAGGTGCGGGTCAGCGGTAAGAATGCCGTCAACATCGGTCCATATTTCAAGCGGATGTTCGGTGTTCAGGGCCGCGGCGAAGATGGCGGCGCTGAGGTCTGAGCCGCCCCGTCCCAAGGTGGTTGTAACGCCGTCGAGGGTTGAACCGATGAAGCCAGTAGCCACCTTGAGGCGCTGTCCTGTGTTGGCGAAACAGGCGCGGATATTGGCGCAGGTTTCGGTTTCAAGAACGAGCGCCTTGCCATAGTCCGCGTCAGTTTTGATGAGGGAACGGGTGTCAAGGTAATCAGCCGGAACGCCCGCCGCGCTGAGGATTCTGGCAAGGAGGGCGGCGGAAAGGCGCTCGCCGAAGCTCATCACCATGTCGAGGGTTCGCTTTGACAGTTCCCGCAGGATAGCGATGCCGTCTAGGATATGGGTCAACTCAGCGAAGTTTGCTTCTATAACCAGATTAGCGCTTTCGAGGCTTTTGCCGCTGAGGAAAAAGGCGGCTATGTCGCAATGCTGTTGTTTCATAACCCGCGTCTGCTCTGTATAGTCGGCATCTCCGGCCTGAGCTTTCAAGCTGACCTCAATCAGGCTGTCGGTCATGTCTGAAAAGGCCGACACCACCACTACCGCGACATCGTCGCTGGGGACCATTTTGATAATATCGATAACTTTGTTAATCGCGCCGGTTGAGCCAACCGAGGATCCGCCAAACTTTAGAACACGCATAATTTATCTCCAAGCACAGAAAAATGTGCTTGACATATTATCGTGTATCTGGTAACTTAGGCAATGTAATGGCGGCATAGCTCAGTTGGCAGAGCAAACGGCTCATAACCGTTGTGTCACAGGTTCAATCCCCGTTGCCGCTATCGACGAGTTCCCACTCGTCGTGTTTCTGCTGCCCGGTGGGCATACCTCCTGCGGCGGGTCGTTCCCACCCGCCGCTTTTTTTATATGAGCGCGTGGAGTTAGTTTGTACCTCTGGTTTATCAAAACCGCGTAACCCTACTATCTTTAGGTCTATGGATATAAGGCGGTATAACGGTAAAAGATAAGATGCAACTCTTGTTGACATTGAGCTAAAGATAGCTTAGTATAGTATGTTGTACCCGTGCAGTGCGGGGAATCAACGTGTAGACATGAGAGCGCTGGCTCTTGGTGATAAGAGTGAAACTATCGTGGGTTTGAGTTGTTATTTTAGATTTAGAGGGAAATCAGGTTTTAGACTGGTTTTCCAAAAGTCAGTTCCAAAACTAAGCTTTGGAACCGATTCATGTACTTAAGTCTATAAAAATTGTGAGGGTTTGCAGAAATGCTCGATATCGGTCACATCCATCGTACGGAATACGAGTTAGACGCCGACCGATCCGAATCTTTGGGAAAAGTTGTCATTGCCGAGGCGCCAGGCAGAGTTCACTACCTGGGTGAGCATGGTGAGCCAAAGGCCGGATTATTTCTCTCATCGGCGATAGACCGATACATTCGGGTCGCGGTGAGTCTCCGTAAGGACAATTCGCTTCGGTTCTTTGCCGCTGACCTGGGAGAGCGTAAGCGCACGACGCTGATCAATCTCAAATATAAACGCGAAGATCGCTGGGCTAACTATCTTAAGGTTGCTGTCCACATCTTCGCGGGGCTGGGCTTTCCAGTTAAGGGTTTAAACTTCACGGTTGCCGGCGATATTCCCCAGCAGATCGGGCTGGCCTCATCCTCCGCCATTGAAGTGGCGGCTGCGATCGCGCTCCGGGGCTTCTTTAATGTGAAACTCAGCGATGAAGACCTGTTGAGCAAACTCATCCCTGCCCATAAAACCTTCTTTGGTAAGAAGGATACTGCCGTTGACTACGCCATTGCCCTGTTCGCAGAAAAAAACAGCTTCCTCATTGTGGACGAACTCAATCTGGAAGTAACGCCAATTAGGACAAGTCTTGATAATAACTATAAGATACTCATCATGGATTCGCGGGTGCCGCGTATGGGGGTCGATGAAGAACTTAAGGAACGGCGTCGGGACCTCAAACATGGGCTGCAGTTACTGGCCCGCAAGCACTCAGGAACCAGTTTCAGGAACTTTGTTACCGCTGACCTGGTCGAGTCAATGGGCGACTTGCCAGAGGAGATTCGGCGGCGCTGTATGCACATTGTGCAGGAACTACGGCGTATCGACGAGGCAGAGGAAGCTCTGCTCAAGGCAGACCAGCCTGCGCTCACCAAGATTATCCTTCACTCCCATGAGAGTCTGCGAGACCTCTACGAGGTGTCCTGCCCGGAGATTGACTGGCTGGTGAAACGGGCGCAGGAACTGGATGGCGTACTGGGCTCGCGTATGACTGGTCGGGGCTTTGGCGGCTGTACCTACACAATCATCAGAGAGCAGGTTATCGAGGAATACAAGCGCCGACTTGAAGATTATGAGAGGATTTTTGGTTTTCATCCGATAATATATGAAATCAAACCCGCTGATCGGGCGCACTTGGAGCCTGTTTAGCGACACGGAGGGGACAATGTTGAAGGAAGGTATACGGCTTTTTAACATGAAGCGCTGGGAAAAAGCACTTGAGGCGTTTTTACAGGTAGAGGTAAACGAGAAAAGCGATGAGTCGGTAGAGCTGGCCTATTATCTGGGGCTGTGTTATACCAAGCTCGAATGTTACGACGAGGCGCTGCTCTATCTGGAACAGGTGATAACAGCGAATAAGTATCCGCCGAGGGTGTACCAGTGCCGTCTCGCCTTGGCGTATGTTTATACAATTACCAATCGCGCGAAACTGGCGCAGTTCGAGCTTGAGCATGTGATAAACACCAGTTCTGAAACCCCGCAACTCTACCTGATCATGGGTTTTGCCGCGTGGAAAGAAAAGCAGTACAACAAGGCGATTGAGTGTTATGGTAAGGCGCTCAAGATGGATGAGCGCAACGCCACTGCGCTCAATGGACTTGGGTATATCCTTGTGGATACCGACATGAACATAGCGCAAGGTATATCCTTCTGCAAGAAAGCCGTGAACACTAACCCAAAAAACGCAGCCTATCTTGATTCACTGGGTTGGGCATACTTCAAGAACGGCAATTTCAGTGAAGCCACAAACTGGTTACGCAAGGCGCTGGATGCCGCGCCCCAGCCCCAGCAGAAAGAGATACGCAACCACATCAGGATAGTCGCGGGAGTGTAATGTGAAACGCCTGTGCCTTGTCCTCCTGCTTTTCCCACTATTATTGAAAGCGCCGCTTGAGGCACAGTCCATAGGCAGAAATTCACTTTCTCCCGCAGATATGAACACCCTCTATGCGCGTGAAGAATTTCGGATAGGGGTGCAGGCGTATAACCGCTTTGCTTTTAACGAAGCGATTCTTTCCTTTGAACAGGCCCTTTCGTACCTGCCTGGTGAACCGCTCATCATGGACTGGCTGGGACGCGCCTACTACCGTTCCGGCCTTGAGGCAACTGCGCTGAGGGTCTGGAGTAACTCGGCCCAAGCCTACGGGACCTCTTCGCCAGAGGCCATACTGCTGGGAAGCCGTATTGAGACTGTGCGTAATAGGCGCAGTCTTCTGCCCCTTGTGGAAGATAACGTGCGCTATGTCGCCTCCGGTCGATACCCAGGGCGCTCAGGCGATATGGTCTACTTCAAGCAACCAACTGCCATACTGCCGCTTGATGACGGTTCGGCCTGGGTTGTGGCTTACGGAAGCAATGAACTGGTTCGTATTGACATAAACGGCGTTATTAGACAGCGCGTGCGCGGGCCGATCAATGGTTTCGACCGACCCTACGACATTGTACGCGGTCTTGATGGCCGGATGTACGTCTCCGAGTTCCGCGGCGGGCGAGTGAGCATACTTAGTGCGAATGGGGATTGGCTCTCGTACATTGGCTCAACAGTCCGGGACAATGGTATGCTTGTCGGCCCGCAGAACCTCGCCATAGACGAAGAGGGCTACCTCTATGTGGTTGATTATGGTAATCGCCGTATATCCAAGTTTGATCCAGATGGCGGGTTTATTCTGTCGTTTGGAAGCAGAACTATGCTTTTTCCCGGGCTCCTTTCCCCAACCGGTATTGCGGCCAAAGACGGCATGGTCTATGTCGCCGACAACGCGACAAAGCAGATTTACCGGTTTGACCGAAACGGCGCCTACCAGGAAGTCTTTGTCAAAGAAGGACTTTCCGGCCCGGAGAGCCTCCGCTTTCTGCCTGATGGCGCTCTGCTTGTGGCCGACACCAACCGGATTCTCGTCATTGAGCTTGATTCAGCACTTGTTCGGGAGCTGGGTATGGCGGGCAACAGTTCCGTGCGGATTGTTGGCGCGGAAATGGACAAGAACGGCAATGTGCTTGTCGCCAATTTTCAGGGCGACGAAGTTTCGGTGATGACCCGCTTGAACGACATGGCCGCCGGTCTGTTTGTGCAGATAGATCGCGTGTTCGCTTCTTCATTCCCCACTGTTACGGTTGAGGTAACAGTGCAGGACCGCCTGCGCCGCCCAATTGTTGGCCTTGATGCGCGGAACTTTCTCCTTAGTGAGGAAGGCCGCGCTGTTATTGAGCAAAGTTTTATCGGCGCAGGTTATCGCGCCAATACCGCCGACATAAGCGTACTCATGGAGCGCTCGAATCTTACCCTGGGCGTGCAGCTTGATATGGAAGTGGCGCTCAAGGACATACGCGCCAACTTGTCGGGTAACCTTGTGTCCCTGGTTTCAGCAGGCGAAGAGCCGGTTAAGGAGCGAGTCAGCGAGCTTACCGCTGATGTAGCGTCTGCGGCGCGGGGCAATCCAGCCTCGTATAGTCAGAACTGGCGCTTCGACCTGGGCTTGCGCCTTGCCGCAACCGACCTGCTCCCGATGGACAAGAAACGCGCTGTGGTGTTTGTTGGTTCAGGTAATCTTGGCGAGCTGGCTTTTGAGCAGTACAGTCTTTCCGAACTGGCCTCCTATCTTGCCAATAACGGTATTATCTTTTACGCGATCATGCTTGGCGGCAATCAAGCCGGTGAAGAACTCCGCTACCTCTGCAATCAAACCGGCGGTGAAGCGCTGTCTCTCTACCAGCCCCAAGGCATAGGCCCGGTTATACGCGACATAGCCGCCACTCCCAGCGGAACCTACATCCTGAGATACCGTTCCCAGCTACCCACCGACTTTGGCCGCGCTTACCTGCCAGTGGAAGCCGAAGTCTACCTCATGGAACGCTCAGGCCGCGACAGCATCGGTTACTTCCCGCCGCTGGAGTAATTGCAAATGTTCAGTTCCGTTGAAATACATGATGATAAGGCCCTTAGCCTATCTTCTCTCTGTAACGACATGGGCAAGTTTTCGCCTTACGTCATTGGAGAAAGATTACTGTCAATCTTGAGAAAAACGTTCTCCGCCTGTGCGTGCGCGGCCTTGAACGGCAACATTCTAGCTAGAGTGAGTTCTTTTTCAAGCACCTGTCGCTGGTTCTTGCTGCGGGGATCGCGGCTATGAAGATGCGCTCCTCATCAAAAGGAAAGAGCCTTACCGCTTTGTCCCCTGCTCGCCGGACGCGAATCGCCTCTTCCAAAGGCTCATCATTGATACTCTGTACAATAAAAGATTCGGGTCAATGCGCAGACAGCACTCATGTTTTGTCATTAGGTATACTTATCGTTTTTATACGGCCATTCCCTTACCCACGCGCACCCGCTGGAAGGCGGGTCTCGCGTTTGTGGTTCCTAGACTGAAGAAGTGGCAACATGGTTTAAGACCAGCGAGAAAAATTTTAAAGAAATTTTTGCGAACTACTTGACAAATGTTACGCGCCGGTATATAATAATCTTATGAATCGTGAAGAATGTCGCAGGCTCGCTTATACTCTGAATCCTCAAAATGCTAGGCA
>JAIRMT010000147.1 GCA_031258505.1 Treponema sp. | reverse complement strand
TTCAGTGAAATTAAAAACGGCTGTTATAAAAATGTCGGCTTTATGTACCAATAGTTAGATTTATATATGCAAAGTATCGATCTGGAGTGCTGCTGGATCGGTTTGGGAAAACCAGCCTTCGACGGCAGTGAGCAGGTATCGGTGAAGCCCTCCGATCCTTCAATGGAGTTTATATCATTTTGATAACGCCAAAGGTTCGCCTCATCGTGAATTAACAGCTTTTAAGCGCAAAGCGTTGGCCGAAATTATCGATACGGCGGATGAACAGCTTGAACCAGCGTGGCTTGCCCCATCCGGGAAGAATATGCAGCTGTGGTTTTTCCTGCATGATGGCGATTGTATCCACGCCTATTGCATAAAGCCGGGAATATTCAACTCGTAAAAAGATGGTAACATCAACAAAATCGTATAGGATACGCTCTCGCTCACATTTACACGGTGAATCATAGTTTGTTCACGTTTTTTGTTCGTGATACGTCAAAGTACACCACCAGTCATTATTATATTGGCAGCTTCAAAATCTAATAGAACGAGGAGAGAACATTTTGACACCATAAAATTCCGTGCCAATATAATAATGAAGAAAGTTTGAAAATCATGAAAATAATGTTCTGGGAAAAATGCAAGGAGATATGATGAAAGCCGCCGCTCCAGCCTACTCTATCATCTGTAGCAATTTGGCGCTGCGTTGACCTATTCACGCGTATCAGTTTTTGGTATACTCCTAGATATGAACATACTTATCATTGGTGGCGCAGGCTATATCGGCAGTCATGTAGCGCGGGACTTTCTTGATCAGGGGCATACGGTTACGGTGTTCGACAACCTTTCAAGCGGGCTTCGGGAAAACCTCTTCCCCGAAGCGTCATTCGTCTATGGCGATATTATGGACTATACCGGACTGCTTCGGGCGGCGTTGAGTAAACGCTTTGATGGTCTCATCCATCTTGCGGCGTTCAAGGCTGCTGGTGAATCTATGATTAAGCCGGAAAAGTATTCGGTAAACAACATCAGCGGGACAATCAACATCCTCAACATGGCGGCTGAGGCGGGTATCAACAGGATTGTCTTTTCCTCAAGCGCGGCGGTATACGGCGAGCCGGAGTATCTTCCCATTGATGAACAGCACCCGACTGAACCTGAAAACTACTATGGCTTCACCAAGCGTGAAATTGAACGCTTTCTGGGCTGGTACGACAAGCTCAAAGGCATCCGCTTTGCCGCGCTTCGTTACTTCAACGCTGCCGGCTATGACGTGAAGGGCCGTATCACTGGCCTTGAACAGAATCCGGCAAATCTTCTCCCTGTGCTTATGGAAGCGGTGGCGGGTATACGCGCAGAAATACAGGTCTTTGGTAATGACTACGACACGCCTGATGGAACCTGCATCCGCGACTATATCCATGTGAGCGACCTCGCCACTGGCCATGTGGCTGCTATGAACTATCTAGCGGCACAGGACAAGAGCCTCATAGTCAATCTCGGCAGTGAGAAGGGCATGTCTGTGCTGGAGGTGCTTGAGACAGCCCGCCGCATCACTGGTAAGCCTATTCCAGCCAAAATCGTGGGACGTCGTCCAGGCGATCCAGCGAAACTCACTGCTTCGGCTAAGTATGCCCGCGAAACACTCGGCTGGGTTGCGCAACATTCGGACGTGGACACGCTTATCAGCACAACCTGGGAAGCGTACCGCAAGCATATATAAGGACTCTATATTATGGAAGAAAAGAAAAAGCTGTTTACGTACATTGATAACGCAGCCGTGCTTATCAAGGAACTGGAGACCGAACTCACCCGCCGTCCGGCAATAGCGCCAGACTCAGGAGGCGAGGGCGAGCTTGACAAGTGCGTGTTTCTGGAGGACTGGCTCACACGCAAAGGCATTACCCATCTTGAGCGTTATGACGCGCCGGATTCGCGAGCAAAGGGCGGCGCACGTCCCAACCTTGTGGCCACTATCGCGGGTAAAGATGACTCAAAGCGGGTTTGGATTATGAGCCACCTTGACGTGGTGCCGCCCGGGGAGGCGGCTCTATGGGACAGCGACCCATGGACTGTGATAGAGCGCGATGGCAAGCTCATTGGCCGTGGCGTTGAGGATAACCAGCAGGGTCTGTGTTCGTCAGTAGTGGCGGCGCTGGCTTTGCTGAACGCGGGTATCACGCCGCCGTATACCGTGAAGCTGCTGTTCGTCGCTGATGAGGAAGTAGGCAGTCATTACGGAATTCACTGGCTTCTGGAACAGCACAATAATCTGTTTAACAAAGACGATATGATACTCGTGCCGGATGGTGGCGACGCAAAGGGTGAAACTATTGAGATAGCCGAGAAGAACCTGCTCTGGGCGCGTTTTATTACCAAAGGCGCTCAGACCCACGGTTCCCGGCCTGATCAGGGAATCAACGCCTTTCTTGCCGGTGCGGACCTTGCCGTTAGCCTGCATGAGGAACTCTCGTGCGCCTTCCCTGCCCATGACCCGCTGTTTGAGCCAGACTATTCCACGTTCCAGCCGACCAAGAAAGAAGCCAATGTTCCTAACATCAACACTATTCCGGGTGAAGATGTGTTTTGTATGGATATGCGTATTCTGCCCTGTTATCCGCTCAAGACTGTACGTGCTGAAATTGACCGCATAAAGGCGCGGATTGAGGCCAAACATGGCGTAAGCATTACTTATACCACGCCGCAAAGCATGGAATCTCAGCCTACGCCGCCTGATGCAGACTTGGTCATCCGGCTCTCCATGGCTGTGAAGGAGGTCTACGGTGTGGCCACCCGTCCTATCGGCATTGGCGGCGGCACTGTTGCCGCGCCTCTACGCAATGTAGGTATCGCGGCAGTGGTCTGGGCGCGTATTGGCGAGAGCGCCCATCAACCCAACGAATATGCCCTTATCAGCAGTATCATGGGAGACGCTAAGATTATGGCGCTTCTTATGCTGGGCGTTTAACACGCGCCTTCACGGTGGGTATAAACCCTGCCGTGAAAGCGCGCTCCATGCGCCCGACGTGGAGGGCCTTTATTCGCCCTTGATGCCTGAATAGTCGTTGTCGATATTGAGTTCGTCGAGAATCTGGGAAATCTGTCCCCGGTGATGGGTTCCGTGTACGATGAGGTTTTGAAGCATAAAGGCAAGTGATGAGCTGCCCCACGGCGCCTTGACCATTACTTTACAGTCCTCGTCGGACAGTGCCTCGACAAAGCTCACGAGCGCCGCGTCGATGAGTTCGCACGCTTTAACCACATCCTGCCACTGCGTTTCATTGAGCGCATCCTTGGGAACGCTGATAGTCGTGAGCGGTGCAAGCGCCTTGAGCGCCGCCTCATTGTTGGTCATGGCTGCCTTGAACATTCCGCAAAAGAAGCTGTCTCCGCCAATGATATGGCGAACCAGGCCAGAGAGACTATGGTAATAGCTGCCGCGCTCCTTTTCCCGCTCTTCATTTGACAGCTTGTTCAGGATAGATAACACAGCCGCGTCCGCGTCCCTGTTATACTTGGCGAAGGTAAGAAAAACGTTTTTCATTGTTTCCTCCCACTTAGGTTTGCGCGTCCGCAAAAGCAGACGCGACGGATTCATATCCGCATATCTATAATACTAACGCGCTAGGAAAACGTAGTTACTTGAATTCTTCCCATAAGATGGAAAATATGCTAACGTAGTTTTCAAGAGGTTTTTATGACTACAGAATGTACGCTTGTGGTTCGTACCTATGAATGTGACCACTATGGCCATGTCAACAACGCTAACTACCTTAACTACCTTGAGTTTGCGCGTTACGAATACCTCCGAAGCATTGGTTTTGATTATCCGGCCATAATCAAGGCTGGTTACGGCCTATATGTGGCCCGCGTTGAGATTGACTACAAGCAACCAGCGGTGATGGATGACGTGCTGTGTATCCGCACATGGCCGCTCAAGAAGGGTGCGGTGAGCGGCCTGCTTGCCCAAGAGATACGGCGCGGCGATGTTATCATCGCCACAGCGAAGGTTACCTGGGCCTGTGTGGATTCCGCCGGCAAGCCTGCCCGCCTGCTGCCGCAGTGGGACGTACCCGGTCTGAAACCAGAGCGTTCACCGGCTGCTTCGTAAGCGTTTCTCTTTTTCAAAACGCGAGAACGCAAGCCCGATAAGCCGGTCAATGAGTTCGGTATAAGAAATGCCGCTTGCTTCCCAGAGCTTTGGATACATGCTGATCCGCGTGAACCCAGGCATGGTGTTGATCTCGTTGATTAACAGCGTGCCGTCGCTTTTGAGAAAGAAGTCAATGCGGGCAAGGCCCTGGGCGCAGAGCGTTTTAAACGTCTGAAGCGCGAGGCTTTGAACTGCGCGTGTTGTGTCTTCTGGCAAGTGGGCTGGAATATCCAGAACCGCGCCGTTTTCATCGAGATACTTTGCGTCGTAGGAGTAAAACTCGTGGGAAGACCGCACCTCACCGGGAAGCGAAACGATTGGCTCTTCATTACCCAAAACAGAACATTCAAGTTCCCGTCCTTTGATGTATTCCTCAATTATGAGCTTGGTATCGTACTGGAACGCCTCGGTGATAGCAGCCTTATACTCAGCCTCGTTATGTACTTTGTTCACCCCCACTGACGAGCCCATGTTTGCGGGTTTTACAAACAACGGCGTTCCCAGTTCCCTGACAAGATCATCATAAGCTGGAACCGGCTCATACATGGTAAGCGCCCGAAAGCCACCTATTGGTAGACCCGCGTCGCGTAACAAACGCTTCATCACATCCTTGTCCATGCCCACCGCCGACGCCAGCACACTCGATCCCACGAAGGGTAGGCCGGCGAGTTTGAGCAGGCCCTGCACCGTACCATCTTCCCCAAACGGGCCATGTAGTATGGGAAACACCACGTCGATCCTTTGCCCTGTATTAGCGATAAGCCCGCCACTTCCCGGTGTCAGAGACACTTCAACGCTAGGCTCACTGAGCGCGATTCGGCACGGGTCATCGACATTCAGGATAAAGCGCGGCACTTGCGTCTCTGACACCAGCGCCTGCGCTGCATGGTCTTGCATCTCTGACACCAGCGCCTGCGCTGCATGGTCTTGCGTCTCTGACACCAGCGCCTGCGCTGCATGGTCTTGCGTCTCTGACACCGGCATTTTCGATACGTGGTCTTTCTCTGGCACCAATGCCTGCGTCTCTGGCACCAGTGCCTGCGTCTCTGACACCGGCATTTTCGATACGTGGTCTTTCTCTGGTACCAACGCCTGTATCTCTGGCACCGGTGTTTGCGCTGCATGGGCGTGCGTCTCTGGCACCAGCGCCTGCGCTGCGTGGGCGTGCGTCTCTGGCACCAGCGCCTGCGCTGCGTGGGCGTGCGTCTCTGACACCAGCGCCTGCGCTGCATGGGCGTGCGTCTCTGACACCGGCACAAGCCACCTGCCGTTTTTATTGATGCCAATGAGTAGCGGCTCGTACTTCGTCTTGTCGATAGCGTCAAACACGTTTTTCGCCGACTGCAATGACACCTCATGTTCTGCTGACTTGCCGCCAAACAGTATGCCAACCGTGATTTTCTTACTCATACAACGTTACCTCCGTGTAGCAGCGACGCTTCTTTTGCTTTCATCATGGGCAGTTTAATGTCTCTCCCTTAGTCTGCACAGACCCTAGAAATGGCGCGAAATAGTCAGGAAGCGGCGCGCTGATGTCCAGTGCAAGGTCCCCGTCGTTCACTACGAGACGAGAGGCGTGGAGCAAAAGCCGCTTGAGACCAGTCTTCCGCAGCGTTTTGTTCAAGGCAAAATCCCCGTACTTGTCGTCGCCGAGAATTGGGTTGCCGGTTTGCGCGAGGTGGCGGCGAATCTGATGCATACGGCCTGTGCCGAGTTCCAGTTCCAGCAGGGAAAAATCCTGATTCCCAGCCAGCCGTTTGTACCTCGTCTCGGCCTGTTTCACCACGCCGCGCACCTCAAGCTCAAGCGTGATACTGCCGCTTTCTGTGCGCGGACTGCCCGCACAAACCGCAAGATACTGTTTGCTGACACCACGCTTTCCAGCAAGCAATGCGGAAAAATGGGCTGCAGATGCGCGGGTCTTTGCCACGAGGATAATGCCCGAAGTGTCCTTGTCCAGCCGGTGTACCAGCAATGGATGAGGCGACCGCAGTTCAGCCAGAATCGTGTCCAGTGAGGAAGCCACTCGCTCGCCACCCTGAGTAGCAAGCCCAGCAGGTTTGTTAATTACAAGACAGTCTTCGTTTTCAAACAGTATCTCAAGGTTTCGCATGGCGTTTTTATAGTTTCAGTTTTGAGAAAAACTTTCTAAAGATGCCCAAGGAGCGGGACCTCTGATGCGCTTCTTCTTTGGAAGAACCAGTGTCCGGCAAGAGCCCAGTGTAATCAATGATTTCCTGTTCGATTCCCATGCCGGTTTCCTCTATCCGCGCAATAAGCTCTGGAATGCCTGACAGGGAACGAGTTGTTTCGTTGATACGGTGCGCGTAATTCAACATGTTTTTGTGCAGCTTTCTTCCGTATGGAGCGTATTCATCAAAGGTCGAGCTATCCATGCGGAAGGGCATTATCGGCTGCCCCGCGTAATGGGTCAATTCCTGAAGGATTAGGATGCCGTCAATGTCCAAGTCTCCAGCATGGTAAAGCCTGAAGCCTGACTTGGCGAGTATGGCCACCAACGTCTGTACCGCCGCGTTAGGATAGCCGCCAGTATAGAACAGGCAGTCAAAGTCTGAGAGCTGTTCACTCAAGGCGTAAAAGGTCTCTTTGTTTTCGATACTGAGCGCTGATGGGGTTCTTGCCTTCAGCGGACGCGCCGCGCTTATCTTCTGAATCGTGGAAACCGGAAGTCCAAAAATACTTCCACTTTTGTTCACCGTTTCATATCCCGCGACACGAAACGCCATACTCCCGGCAATCATGGTATCGGGATAGGAGCGATTGAGCGGCGAGAAGTCTGGAATCGCCACGCCTTGAGCATCAGCCCTGTTTAGCAGTTTACGGAACAGGGTAAGCAGGGCTTCTAAGCGCTTGGAATCCGCGAACAGGGCAACCGAAAGCGCGCGCGGAGTCATACCCTGCTCTGGATGCTGTGTGATATACAGAGCAAGCCTTGCGAAGTCTTCCACAGCACGCTCGTCAATTCCACGCGCCATGTCAGCTATGGTCAGGTTTTCCGCAAGAAAGGTAAAAAACGGCAAGTCACAGCGCATAGCTGCATTGCGTATCGGAGTTATGCGGGTCGAAGGAGGAACCAAGCCCACGCCAGCAAAAAGCGCATCTCCCACAGCGCACACTATGCTGGAAAGCTCCGCCGTTTGCTCGCCTCTGTTCCACACCAGAGAAACCATGCCAGACTTCTCAAGCCGCTCCGCCGCTTTAATGAACAAATTGCGTTCACTAGCGGAAGCGCTTTCAAAATTAGGAAAAAGCTTCTTTACTTTAAGCCTCAGCCTCTTGCTGCCTCCTGCCGCAACAGAGGCAGGATACTTTGCCAGAAAAGCGTCAACTATACGCCTTTCCCATGAACTCATTTTTGAAATATTTAGTTTCACTACTATACTCCTTAGTTTTTTACTACAAAACTTACTACACGGTACTGTAACATTTGCAAAAGTTCCAGCACACGGTTCACATACTCAAAAGGGGTATCCCGATCCGCGATAATGTGGATACGCGTATCCGGCGCTGTCTGGTAGGTGTCAATAATACCATTCTGTATGGCGTTAAGCTCACTCGGAAGGCCGTCAAGGTAGAGCGCGCCCTCACGGTCAACCCAGATTTCAAGGTTTTTCTCCGCACTCGTCTTCTTCGCGGTCTCTGCTTCAGGATACTCAATCTTCACTTCCCTGCGATAGTTAATTAACGAAACCAGCATGATGAAGATGAGGAGTAAAAAGGCCACATCAGACATGGAATTAAGGGGAATGATAAAGCGATTTCGCTTCCGCCCAAGGTTCACGATTGCGCCTCTTGCATGGAAAACGAGAAAGACTCCACGCGCAACTTTTGGGCAAGTTCCACAAATGAAACCACCTGCTGCCAAGGGGCAGCGGGCGCCACACTCAAAACCACCGCAAGGTTCGGGTGTATGTCAATGGCGCTGCGTATCTCGGTCTCGGCTGCAGCAAAACTGAGCGTCTCCCCCTCGCGCCAGAGTACGCCGCGCTCGTCCAGTTCAAGGCGCAGAAGCTCGTCTTTCAGGATGAGACGGGTCGAGTCCTTTGCCGGCAAGTTCATAATAAAGCCGCGATTGACGTTAAAGCCTGCAATCACGATGAAATAGATGATGAGCAAAAAGGCAATGTCGCTTGAGGCGCTTGAATCCTCAAACGCGCTCCGGCGGCGCCGGCGTAGGTTCACGAGTATTCCCCCAGACTTATGAAGGGCGATTGAGCTTTCTTTGAACGGCTGCTTTGGGCAAGCACAATCTCCATGATAAGGTCAGTGCAGGTCTTTTCTACATCCGCCACAAACTTATCAACCACATGGCTCAGGAGCGAATGGGCAATCATAGCGATGATGGCAATGATCAGGCCAAACACAGTGGTAATAAGCGCCTCATAGATACCGTTGGCCACAATCTGCGCGTTCACATCTGTGGCCTCAGCAATGGACTTGAACGCCCCGATCATACCTGACACTGTACCCAGAAAGCCGGTGAGCGGGGAAAGGGAACCCAGAGCAGTCAAAAAGTTAAAGCCGTCTTCCAGTGAGTTGATGCAGCTTCCAGCCTCCGCCTCCGCCGCTTTCTCCATCTGATGCTCGGAAAGCTGGGACTTGCTCACCAGCGCCAACAGTATCCGCGCCCCAAGCCTGCGCTGGTCAAGGCTGTAGAGATAATCCCGCGCCCCTTGCATATCGTTTTCCCGGATATATGCCAAAACCGCGTATTTCAGGTCATCAAGACGTAGATCGTGGTATAACAAGAAAATAACCCGTTCAAGGGCAATGCCTATCGCGGCCACTGAAAATAGCAGCAGAGGCCACATGAAGCCTCCACCCATCCTGAAAAGTTCAAATAATGAAAAAGAACTTGTTCCACTTCCCATGATTCCTCACTTTATTCTGCTTAACAGATAATCCTTTGAAAATTGCTCTATTATATACGTTTCCTGATAGACAAAATATATCCAGGTAACAGCCTCCTCCCAATCCCGCAGGAGCGCGCCAGAGTCCCGCAGTGTCCACAGGGCTTCCGGGAACATAGTCGCAGTGTAGGTGGAGTTCCACGCCACATCCTCGGCGTGTTTCCACACAGCGCCTTGCCGCGTCCATATAACCGGACGTTCAGCAACAGGCGTCAATTCCGGCAGGACCAGCGGCTTCCAGTATGCCTCAAACGCAGACTGGGTTCTAAACGCCGGCGCAGTTATGCCGCGCATCCACGCAGCCAGCGCCCTTATACGCTCGGCGCGGTTACGCAGATTACTCAACGCAGTTTCGCCGCTAAGCCGCGCCCCATTGTGGAGTATCTCACCAGCGGAAATCTCCACAGGGATAAGCGTGTCAATTCGCAGCCGCGCCTCAGCCTCCAGCATAGTTAGCACACCAGAACCCGCGAGTTCAAGGGTAAACTCATTCCAACCATTGAGATTACTCGATAAAAACTGAAACGCAACAAGCTCAAACCGACCGCTTTCATCAGGTATGGCGCGCAGCGTGATAAACGGGAAGGCGTCAAGGTTCATCAACAGGTACTCAGTTCCGTCCCGCGCCCTAGTCTGCCGCAGCTCAACACCCGCGCTCCGATACGCCGCCAGAGTCTTTTCAGCAAACAACGAGCCATCCACCACTCGCGCCCCATATTCAACCACACTCACACACGCCATACAGAGCAAAGCCAGCGCTAAAGATGCAAGAGCCGCAACAAAATTCTTCATCAGAAGTCTATCCTAACAACTTGTTCGCAGCGCGGAAAGGTGAACAGGATAAACACATGCTCAGCCGCTTTGCAGAAGCGCACTTCACAGGCGCTTTGTCTGGCCTTATGTCTCTGTGCCTTGTGTGTCTGGCGCTTTTGTGCTTTGTGTGTGTGTCTGGCACTAAGCACGGTATTCGAGAAGGGTATCGTTTGGGTCTCTGGCACTAAAGCACGGTACGTATGGCTGCTCTTCCACTTGCGCGTGAACCACACGCGGTAAGCCTGTGCGCTTATGCTCCTCAGCCTTAGAGGAGCCGACTCCTCAGCCTTGAGCAACGCTGATTAGCGACTCCTCCAGAGCAGGCTTCAATGAGGGCTTATCAAGAGCGCCCAGTATGGGGACAGCGTGAAGTGTCTGACACTGCTCACTCAAGCTGTGTCGAAGCATAGCTCTGAATAGCGCTCCGCGGTATATCTACTACATCAAAGCGTCCGTGGAGATCGTGGTATAAGCCGCCAAACTCCCAATCCTCCGCCTTCGCCACCAGCTGCGCCTTCACCGGATTCTCATCAATATACGTAACAGTCTTGAGAAACTGCGCGACATCTTCAATGATCTTCGAGAAAAACCGGCCTCCCCACAAATGTCCTTCCGTATGATGCAGTTTGTTCCAGTATCGCGCAAAGTTCCCCTTGACCCACTGCATAATCCTAGAGAGAGACTGTCCCGGACCAGGTCTGATGATGAGATGGAAATGGTTATCCATGATGCAGAAGTTCAAGAGCTCAAAAGGGTACTTCTGTTTAGCTTTCTTGAGGAATACCAAGAACATAGCCTTGATATCACGCAACTGGAGGTCTCTGAGCCTGCGGTTAACTTTGGAGGTACCGTGGTAAATTGCTCCGTCTCGGAGCTTTCTGAGCCTGCGATTAACTTTGGAGGTAACGTGGTAAATTGCTCCGTCTCGGAGCTTTCTGATTCTTAAACACATACCTCTAATAAGGTTCTGGGAATATAGAATGCTTTAATACGTTTGACACTTTTTGAGTTTTTTTGTCTTTTTGTGTCTTGTGTGTCTGCACACACTTGTACCCTGCTGACATACCGTGTGTGTGTGTCTGTGTGTCGACACACACACACTTGAAGCATACATACACGGCATACATACACACACTCACATACTCAAGCCTTGACACAGCATAAATACAACTTGAGGCAAATACAACTTTCCCTGAGGCAAAGACAACTTTCCCTGAGGCAAAGACAACTTTCCCTGAGGCAAAGACAACTTTCCCTGAGGCAGAGACAACTTTCCCTGAGGCAAATACAACTTTCCCTGAGGCAGAGACAACTTTCCCTGAGGCAGAGACAACTTTCCCTGAAGCAAATACAACTTTCCCTGAGGCAGAGACAACTTTCCCTGAGGCAGAGACAACTTTCTCTGAGGCAAAGACAACTTGATTTGGGACAAATACAACTTGATTTGGGACAAATACAATTTGATTTGAGGCAAATACAACTTGATTTGGGACAAATACAACTTGATTTGAGGCAAAGACAACTTGATTTGGGACAAATACAACTTGATTTGAGGCAAAGACAACTTGATTTGGGACAAATACAATTTGCTATTGACCATTACATTGCATTGCGTGGCTAACTGAGCATGACTTTTTTGAAAGCCGGCGCGGATGCCTGAATCAGCTTTTCATCAACGCAATAGGCAAAGCGTACCCAGCCGGGC
>JAIRMT010000103.1 GCA_031258505.1 Treponema sp. | reverse complement strand
GGCTGCATTGACTTGGTGAGCGCGTCAACTGGGGAGATGTCCAAACGCTACGGCTTCATCTATGTCGACAAGGACGACGAAGGCAAAGGAACGCTGTCTCGCTCGCGCAAGAAGTCGTTCTACTGGTATAAGAAGGTCATCGAGAGCAACGGGACCGAGTTATAAGGAGTAAGCGTGGGTGCGGCGCGTTGTATTGAGAATCCAACGCGCCCTCTTTCGGTTTTATTTAAGACGGATGAAGGAATAGGCAATGGCATTGATGAATGGCTTGAACGAAAGAAGGCTTGTATGCCTGGGAATGTTGTCGGCGCTGCTGGTGTTCGCGGTTTTACCGGTTTATGCGGAGCCAAGGATCGAAAAAGCAGTTTATGCAGAGGAAAACAGCAGTGAAAAAGCGGTAACGATCTATGTAACGCGCCATGGCAGGACGCTTTTTAACACGAAAGACCTTGCCCAGGGCTGGGCGGACAGTCCGCTTACGCCGGAAGGGATCGCGGTTGCCGAAGATTTGGGACGCGGGCTGCGGGATGTGCCGTTTGACTTTGTTATTTCGAGCGATCTAGTGCGGGCGCGGCAGACAGCGCGACTCGTGATGGCGCAAAACCGTGCAAGCGCGGGCTATCAGGTCGAAGACACAGAGGCGCTGCGCGAGGCTTGTTACGGACAGTTTGAGGGCGAGCCGAATAGCGCGATGCTTGCCGCTTTTGTCGTAGAAATGGGAGTTGCCGCGGAGGATATGCTGCGCGATCCCTATATGTGGCTTAAAGCGGCGGACGCGGTTAAACGGCTTGATACAAGCGGCATGGCGGAAGACGCGGCAACGATCAAGGCGCGTATGCAGGGCAAACTCATCGAGGTTGCGCAGGCGCAGGCAAAGAAGGGCGGCAACGTACTGCTTGTCGCGCACGGCCAGTCGATCAACATCATGCTGTCCGACCTTGATCCGTTGTTCGCTTATACGGGCGAGTCCCTGGCGAATGCGGCTGTCTGCAAGGTGGTATACGAGAACGGCGCGTTTCGCATCGAATCGTTTAACGATACGAGTTACATTGACGCGGGCAAGGCTCTGCGTTAAGAAAAAAACAATAGTTAAGGAAGAGATCAGATGAACAGAACTATGAAACTATGTGCGGCGGCGTGTCTTGCGCTGTGCGCGGCGAATGTGTTTGCCACAGCCGTGTCTGAGGCGCCGCCTGTCGCGCCAGCTCCGGTCAAACAGGATACGCTTACGATTTACGTCGTACGCCACGGCCAGACCATTTTCAACCTGATGGACCGGGTGCAGGGAATTTCCGACGGCATTTTGACGGAGCGAGGAATCGTGGGGGCGGTGAACATGGGAAAGGGCTTGCGGGATGTACCGTTTGCCGCTGTGTATTCAAGCGATTTGAAGCGGGCTATTGAAACGGCGCGGCTTGCGATGGAACAGAACCGGGCCACGAGAAGCTGGACTGTGAAAGAGATGCCGGAACTGCGGGAGGTGAGTTTCGGCGTGTTTGAGGGAGACCCGAACTGGATGATGTACGCTGCCTTTGGGAAGGACTTGGGGCTTGATATTCCCGAAGACGCAAAATCCATCGGGGCTGCTGTTGCGCCTATCATCCAATACTACAAGGGAGACATGAAGAAGTTCCTTGAAGGGCTTGCGGATTTCAACAAGCGGATCGACACGGAATACCGTATTTCAGAAGACGCTGCGGAAGTGTACGCCCGCCTGCGGAAGGGGATGGACGCGATTGTTGCTGAGAATCCTTTTGGCGGGAACGTCATGCTGGTCGCGCACGGCCAGTCGATTTCCTTCCTGCTTGCGGCGATTAACGTCGAAGTAGCGGAGCAACTTGGAAACTCTAGCGTTACGAAGCTCGTCTATAGCTTTGTAACACAAACGTACCATCTTGAAGGTCCTGCTGGTGATATGAGCTACGCCGAGGCGGGGGCGAATTTATAACTACCTGATCCCGCCATTCATGGCGGAGATTTTCTATTTTGTATTTTGAAAATACAAGGAGTATAGCATGAAAGAATTTTCTTACACGATTACCGATCCGGTCGGTATTCACGCGCGACCTGCGGGCTTGTTGGTAAAACAGCTGGCGCAGTTTTCCAGTACCGCGACCATCTGTCGGGGCAATGATAGCTGCGACGGCAAGAAGCTGCTTGCCCTGATGAAACTGCGGGTCAAACAGGGGGAAACGATTGTGGTAAAGGTCGAAGGTGCAGACGAAGACGCAGCCATTGAAGCGGCAAAAACGTTTCTTTCTGCCAATTTGTAGGAGGAGGCTGCCATGATTACCCTAC
Source organism: Treponema sp. (assembly GCA_031258505.1). Lineage (GTDB taxonomy): Bacteria > Spirochaetota > Spirochaetia > Treponematales > Breznakiellaceae > JAIRMT01. The sequence continues at coordinate 14,322 of JAIRMT010000103.1, read as the reverse complement.
AGGGAAAAGGCGTAAGCACTGGGATTGCCATAGGGCCGCTGGCGTTTTTTGAGCGTTCTTCGTTTGTGGTGGAAAAAAAATCTATAAGCGACGCTGCCGGTGAAATCCAGCGTTTTCAGGCTGCCAAACAGACTGCTGCGGAACAGTTGGACGAGCTGGCGACTACAATGGCGGATAAGATTGGTAAAGAGAACGCCCTGCTCTTTGAGATTCACCGGATGGTTCTGGACGATCCAGATTATCTGGACCCCATTGTTAATATGATTGAGACAGAGCGGGTCTGTGCGGAATACGCGGTGCTGGAGTGTGGGAAACGACTGGCTCGGGATTTCGCGGAGATGGAAGATGGGTATATGCGGGAGCGGGCTGCTGATATGGACGATGTTTCTAAGCGGGTTATCGCCATCCTCTCTGGTTCCCAGCAAGGCCCGTCCGGTGGAAACGGGCCGGTTATTTTGGCTTCGGATGATTTTAGCCCCAGTGAAACCGCCCAGTTTGATCGTGCCAGCGTGCTGGCTCTAGCCGCGCAGCGCGGAGCCGCGAATTCCCACACCGCCATCTTTGCCCGCACCATGGGGATTCCCGCGATTATCGGGCTTGGCGCATCGCTTGCCCCTGGTCTGGCGGGCAAGCCGGCGGCGCTTGACGGCGAAACCGGCGTCTTATACATTGAGCCGGATTCGGAGACCCTGACGGAACTTGAGAAAAAGCGCGAGCGCCTCCGCGAGGAACGGCAGGCGCTTGAGCAGTTCCGGGGAAAACCGACTCTTACCAAAGACGGGCGGCGGATCAAGCTCTTTGCCAATATCGGCTCGGTAACTGATGTGGAGGCCGTGCTAGCCAGCGATGCTGAAGGAATCGGGTTGTTCCGCAGCGAGTTTCTCTACCTGGGGCGGGAAGACTATCCCAGCGAGGACATTCAGTACGAAAGCTACCGGAAAGTTCTGGAGGAGATGAAGGGCAAGCAGGTTATTATCCGTACTCTGGACATCGGGGCGGATAAACAGGTTGATTACTTCAACCTTCCCACAGAGGAAAATCCCGCCCTGGGGATGCGGGCGATACGCATCTGCCTTACCCGGCCTCAGTTGTTTGCGACCCAGTTGCGGGCTATCTACCGGGCGTCGGCGCATGGGAACGCTGCGATCATGTTTCCCATGATAAGCGATCTTGAGGAACTGTGCCGGGCAAAACGCATTGCCGGCCAGGTGCGGGAGGCCCTGTCTGCGGAAAACATCCCCTTTAACCCAGAAACCCCCATCGGTATTATGATCGAAACCCCAGCCTCGGCGCTTATCAGCGATATTCTTGCCAAAGAATCGGATTTCTTCAGCATCGGTACCAACGATCTGACCCAGTACACACTGGCGGTTGACCGGCAGAACGAATCCATCCGGGAATTCTGCGACACCCACCATAAAGCGATCCTGCGCCTTATTCGCATGACTGCGGAAAACGCCCATAAGGCGGGTATTTGGGTAGGCATCTGCGGTATGTTGGGGGCTGACCCTGAGCTTACGAAGACCTTTATTGAGATGGGGCTGGATGAGCTTTCGGTAGAGCCGTCGTATATCCTGAACCTGCGCCGCCGGATAGCGGAGATATAGCCGTGCATCGCCCCGCCTGCATACGCGCATGGCGGGGCGATCTTCGCGCTGGTAAGCGCCAGAGACCCAATGGTGCCAGAGACCCAATGGTGCCAGAGACCCAATGGTGCCAGAGACCCAATGGTGTCAGAGACCTAATGGCGCCAGAGACGCAATGGCGCCAGAGATGCATTAGTGTCAGAGACGCATTAGTGCCAGAGACGCATTAGTGCCAGAGACGCATTAGTGCCAGAGACGCATTAGTGCCAGAGACGCAATGGTGCCAGAGACCCAATGGTGCCAGAGACCCAATGGTGCCGACGACCATTGCCCTTTGAAACCATAGTCAGACAAGTCTTCGACCTTTATAGGCAGCTACCCGATGGGTGATACTTTGAATTCCTATCCCTTGCCAGCCGCTGTTTGACGGGGGCGTGGCGGATGTGATACGCTTTGAAGAGCAAGGAGATTGGTATGGGAGAGGCGTCATTCCTCTGGAGCAAATGGATCTCATTGTTGATCCTGTTGAACAAAAACTTGCCGGCAAACATAGCGACGAATGGGTGCGCTATGTGCAGCAAAAAGGAAGAATCTTATGGCTGAAAAATTAGAAGAATTAACTGAATACAAAGGCGCGGCGTCTATGGAGAAGCTGGTCTCACTGGCAAAGCGGCGCGGCTTTGTGTTTCAATCGTCGGAAATCTACGGCGGGCAGAATGGCGCGTGGGACTATGGCCCTCTGGGTATTGAGCTGAAAAACCGCATCGCCAGTAATTGGTGGAAGGAAATGACCCAGTTGCATGACAATATCGTGGGACTGGACGCGGCGATACTCATGCACCCGCGGGTATGGGAGGCGTCGGGGCACGTTGAGAACTTCACTGACCCGCTGGTTGACTGCAAGAAGTGCCACGCCCGCTTCCGCGCTGACATGATACAGCCGGAAAACCTCGCGGCCAAAAAATGCCCGGACTGCGGCGGCGAACTTACTGACACGCGCAAGTTCAACATGATGTTCAAGACCCACATAGGGCCTGTGGAAGACACGTCGAATACCATCTATCTGCGGCCAGAAACCGCCCAGGGTATCTACGTCAACTACAAGAATATCATTCAGAGTAACCGCATGAAACTGCCCTTTGGCATTGCCCAAATCGGCAAGGCGTTCAGGAACGAGATCGTTACCCGCCACTTCATCTTCCGCACCTGTGAGTTTGAGCAGATGGAGATGCAGTTCTTTGTCAAACCCGGCACGGACATGGAATGGTTCGACGAATGGCGCAAACGGCGCTGGGCCTATTACGAGCGCCTTGGGGTCAAGCTGGATCACCTGCGCTGGCATCAGCACGGCGTGGACGAGCTTGCCCACTACGCCAAAGACGCCTACGACATTCAGTACCTCTACCCCATGGGCTGGCAGGAACTGGAAGGCATCCATCACCGCTCCGACTACGATCTCAGACGCCATGCCGAATACTCTGGCAAAGACCTCCAGTACATCGATCAGGACAACAACAAGCGCTATATTCCATACATCATCGAAACTTCAGCCGGGCTCACCCGTACTCTGCTCATGGTGCTATGCGACGCTTATGACGAGGAAAAGGTCGCCGACAAAGGCAACGACGATGACTGGCGCACTGTGCTTCGTTTCCATCCCAAGCTCGCGCCCATTACGCTTGCTGTCCTGCCCTTGATGAAGAAGGACGGACTCGCTGAACTTGCTCAGGACATAAAGAACGAGTTAAAGGAAGATTTCGCTGTTGACTATGACCAAGGCGGAGCCATTGGCCGCCGCTATCGCCGTCAGGACGAAGCTGGTACGCCTTTCTGCGTTACGGTGGACTATGAATCAAAAGAACAGCGCACTGTAACCCTGCGCTTCCGCGATTCCATGGAACAGGTTCGCGTTCCCATAGCGGAACTGGGCGAGCGTATAAGGAAAGAGATTAAGGAATATAAGCGGACAAAGTGATGGTGAACAAGGTTGAAATTTAATCTGTCTCCCAAGGAGAGGCTGAATGTCGGAGATAACGTTTAACATAGTAAAGACTTACTCGGTTCTTTCGTCAGAGAAGAGCGGCTGGAAGAAGGAGCTCAATCTTGTCTCGTGGAATGGTCGGCAGGCCAAGCTCGATATCCGCGACTGGTCGCCTGATCACGAAAAGATGGGCAAAGGTATAACCCTTACGCCAGAGGAGGCGACCAAGCTCGCGTCAGCCCTGGCGCTTGCCTTAGATAAGACATCACTGGATGAGCCGCCGCTTGCATAAATGCCGCTTATGTCCACAGCGACTCGATGGCGTATCGGGTCATGCGGTCGCAACGCTCGTTCATAGGGTTGCCGGCATGACCCCGTACCCAACGCCATGAGGGGGAAAATTCCTCATCAAGCAATTCAAGGTGTTGCCAGAGGTCCTTGTTCTTAACCGGGTTCTTGTCGCTGTTGCGCCAACCGTTCTTTTTCCAAACGTATATCCATTCACTTATCCCTTTCTGCACATACTGCGAATCCGTGTAGATTGTAACCCGCTGCCCGCAGAGATTGAGTGCGCTCAGTGCCTCAAGAGCAGCGATCACCGCGCTCAGTTCCATGCGATTGTTGGTGGTGTCGCGTTCCGCGCCCCACTTTTCGCTGATGATCCTGCCATCCCCTTCGATGATGTAGGCCCAGCCTCCTGGTCCTGGATTCCCAGAACAGCCACCATCGGTATAAATATTTATCATACTTTCGATCCTCTCTTGCCGCTTTAATTCCTGTTTAGTAATTTATACATGAAAGCTCCCTGATCGGGGAGTAACAATCAAAATCTATATTATATCGACGAGTCTCAGGTAGAAAAGCCCTGATAAGGCCGCCGGTAAGGAAAAGGAGAAAAGAAGAAACATGGCAAAACAGTTAACGTTCAACGAGGATGCTCGCCGTAAGCTACTGTCCGGTGTAGAGCAGATTTCTAAAGCGGTAAAGGTAACGCTTGGGCCCAAGGGACGCAATGTCCTGCTCGACAAGAAATTTGGTGCGCCAACTGTTACCAAAGACGGCGTTTCCGTGGCAAAGGAAGTTGAGCTGGAAGACCCGTATGAAAACATGGGCGCACAGCTTCTCAAAGAAGTTGCCACGAAAACTAATGATGTTGCGGGTGATGGAACCACCACTGCTACCGTGCTTGCTTATTCTTTAGTGAAAGAGGGGCTCAAGTCTGTGGCCGCAGGCATGACTCCCATTGAACTCAAGCGCGGTATCGACAAAGCTGTTGAGATTGCGGTCGAGGAAATCAAGAAGAATGCCACCGTAATCAAGGACAAGGAAGAAATCTCCCATGTCGCGTCGGTTTCTGCCAACAACGATAGCGAGATCGGCAACACCATCGCCGATGCTATGGAAAAGGTTGGCAAGGATGGCGTGATCACAGTCGAAGAATCAAAGACAATGGACACGACCATTGAGTTTGTCGAAGGTATGCAGTTCGACCGTGGCTATATCTCCGCGTATTTCGTAACTGACCGCGACACCATGACCAGCGTCTACGAGGACGCCTATATCCTCATCCATGACAAGAAGATCTCGGCTATGAAGGATATGCTTCCCCTGCTGGAGCGGGTAGCTCAGACCGGCAAGCCGCTCGTGCTTATCGCTGAGGATGTGGATAGCGAAGCCCTCTCCACCCTGATCCTGAACAGCCTGCGCGGTACGCTCAAAGCCTGCGCGGTCAAGGCCCCTGGTTTCGGCGACCGCCGCAAGGCCATGCTCGAAGACATCGCCATCCTTACCGGCGGCGAAGTCATCACCGAAGAACTGGGACTCAAGCTCGAAAACACCGAGATATCCCAGCTTGGCCGGGCCAAGACCATCAAGATCGACAAGGATAATACCACGATCATCAATGGCGCGGGTAAAGAGAGCGAAATCAAGGACCGGATTGGCCAGATCAAAGCGCTCATTGAGGACACCACGTCTGACTATGACCGCGAGAAGTTGCAGGAACGCCTCGCAAAACTGGCGGGCGGCGTTGCGGTCATCAACGTAGGCGCAGCCACTGAGGTTGAGCTTAAAGAGAAGAAGCACCGGGTTGAGGACGCGCTTTCTGCGACCCGCGCAGCCATTGAGGAAGGCATAGTCCCCGGCGGCGAGATTGCCCTGATTCAGGCGGCTATCGCGCTGGATAAAGCTGACACCAAGGGCCTCACCGACGACGAGAAGGTGGGCTTTAAGATTGTGAAACGTGCCCTTGAGGAGCCTATCCGCCAGATCGCGGAAAACGCCGGGGTTGACGGCGCGGTCATTGCTGACAAAGCCAAGTCTGAAAAGGCTGGCATTGGCTTTGACGCCGCAAAGATGGAATGGGTTGATATGGTGAAAGCCGGTATCATCGACCCCGCTAAGGTAACCCGCTCCGCGTTGCAAAACGCGGCTTCAATTGCCAGCCTCCTGCTCACCACAGAATGTGCCATCACGGACATTCCTGAGAAGAAGGAAGCGCCCGCCATGCCTGGTGGCGGCGGCATGGGCGGTATGGGTGGTATGGACTACTAAACCGTTGAGATGGGGCGGCTTGCCGCCTCGCCCTTGGTATGAAAAAAGACCGCTGTGAGGCGGTCTTTTTTATTCAGATGCGTGTCATTCAAACCACGTCGCGCTTGATCTTCTTGGTAGTGGTTTCTTCCATTCGTTTGTCCACGATGATAGTCTTCTCGATTTTCTGATAGGGAAGAAGCCGTTTGTTCACTTCCGCGACAAGCTCCTCAATACGCTGTTTGATTTGCGCCGGAGCGCTTGCCTTGAAAAACTCCTGATCCGGATATACAAGCGCTTCAATGCCTTCGGTCTTCATCTTCTTATCAAGAACAAAGCCGCGTACCAGAATCTGATCGATTTCTTCAAAAAGCTGGAACTCGTTCTCGATCTCCTCCGGGTATACATTCTTCCCACCCTCGGTAACGATCAGGTTCTTGGCGCGTCCGGTGAGATACAGGTAGGATTCGCTGTCTATATAACCAAGATCGCCAGTTTTGAGGTAACCGTCCTGAGTAAAGGCAGCGGCGGTTTCCTGGGGCAGTTCATAGTAGCCCTGCATGACCATCGGGCCTTTGACCGCGATTTCGCCAACACCTCGCTCGTCAGGGTTCAGTATCTTCATATCAACCTGTGGCGAGATTCTGCCGACGCTTGCTTCCTTGTAATGCTCTACTGGATTAAGGGTAAGGATGGGCGAAGTTTCGGTAAGGCCATAACCCTGAATGAAATCAATGCCAAGTTGGTTGTACTTTCTGAACACGCTCGGCGCCAGAGGCCCGCCGCCACAGATACAGATGCGCAGGGTAGAAAGGGACGCCTGACTTAACACTGAGTGGAACATCTTTTTACCCGGATTTTTGCCTGTGGTTTTCTTAATCAGGCCGGAAATGCCCAGTAGGACTGAAATGAGCCCATAGACAAGCGGGCCTTTTGCCTTGATGCCTCGAAGGATACCCGCCAACACCTTGTTAAACAGCATAGGAACCCCGAGTAACATGGTGATCTTCGCCTCTTTCAGGTCTTTCAGAATCGCCTTAGTTACCATACGCTTGCCAAACACCACTTCCGCGCCGCAAGAAATCGCTTCAATAAACACGGCCAGCATGGTATAGGCATGGTGTATGGGTAAGAGTGCGTAAAACACATCGGTTGGGTACAGTTTGAGGTTGCCCTGAGCCAGATAACAGTCGGAGACAAGGTTCTGGTGCGAGAGCATGACGCCTTTTGGGATACCAGTTGTGCCAGAGGTGAAGAGAATGGCGGCGGTGTCCAGCTCCTGTGCCTGTTCTATAGACTGCTCCGGCCCGTCAAGCTCGTAGATATACGCGCCCACGCCTTTTCTCAGCGAGACTAGTTCTGTTAGCCGGCCTGGTTTCTGCTCATACCGACTATATTTTTCCTCATCCACGAAAAGGATCGTTACCCCAGCGGTATTGAGGAGCAGGTCGGTCTCCTCGTTTTTGAGCTGGTAATCAATGGGAACAACAATGGCTCCAGCGAAAAGTATCCCCAGATAGGCCACGGTCCATTCTGGCGAATTCTTACCTGTTACCGCGATCCGATCTCCCTTGCGGACGCCCTTGCTGCCAAGCCATCTGGCCACGGCCTCAATTTTGACAAGGGCCTCACGGTAGTTCAAGCTGATACGATCTGGCTCGTAAATGGTGAAGCAGGGGCGCTCCCCAAAACGGGAAACCATAATCCGAAATAGTTCAGGCAGGGTTGGCCACAAACCTGAAAAAGCCTTTCCCCGATATTCGTCCAAAAAAACCCATGGGGTGTATGTGACGATCATAGTTATACCTCCAGTTTAATTGAGACTCATAGTTTATCACGAGGTTGCAGGTCCCGGCATACTTATAGAAAGGGCAGGTGATATACTTGACCAACAAACAAACATGATAATATAATTACTACCAATGTCAGTGGCGGAATTTTAAGCCTATGGACAGAAAGTCCACGCTTTGTAAATCACATTGCGTGATAGTACGTACACGTCCGCGAAGGTGTGGACGAATCATCAAACAGGAGGCGAATTATGGTGGAAGTCTTGTCTATCATTTTGGGAGGCGGTAAGGGAACCCGACTCATACCGCTTACGAAAGATAGGGCAAAGCCGGCTGTCCCTTTTGGGGGCAAATTCAGGCTGATTGACATACCCATGTCAAACTGTATCAACGCGGAACTGCGGCAGATATACATTCTTACCCAGTTTAACTCTGCATCGCTCCATCTTCATCTGTCTCAAACGTATGTGTTTGACTCCTTTTCCAAGGGTTTCGCTGAAATTCTGGCGGCGGAACAGACGTTTGAACATTCCGGTTGGTATGAGGGAACCGCAGATGCAGTACGAAAAAATTTCGTCCATTTCAGAACGCAAAGCCCCAAATACTACCTTATCCTGTCCGGGGATCAGCTTTACCGGATGGACCTCAAAGACCTGCTGAAAAAACACCGCGAGTCTGGCGCGGCTATCACCATCGCCTGTACCATGGTCAGCAGAGAAAACGCGAGTCAGCTCGGAATCCTCAAGGTTGACAAGAACAACACAATAACCGAATTCCTGGAAAAACCCGGTCCCACCAAAGATATCTCGGATTTTAAGGTCCCGGTTGAACTGCGGCAAGATAAATCCAGAAGCGACTGCTATCTGGGTTCCATGGGTATTTATGTGTTTAACTCGCAAAACATGGAAACCTGTCTCAACAACGAACTGACTGACTTTGGCAAGGAGATCATCCCCGACGCCATCAAGCGGCTCAAGGTCAACGCTTATGTCTTCAACGGCTACTGGGAAGACATCGGAACCATCAAGAATTTCTACGAGGCTAACCTTGATCTTACCACCCTGCGTCCCCCGTTTAACATTCACGATGAAAAAGCGCCCATCTATACGCACATGCGTAACCTGCCGCCCTCAAAGATGAACTTTAGCAACATGAACCAGTCCATCGCGGCGGAAGGTTGTATCATCACCAATGCCAACATCACCAATTCCATTGTTGGCGTGCGTACCCTTATCGAAAGCGGTGCGGGCCTCAATGGGGTGGTGTGTATGGGCGCTGACTTTTATGAAAACGAAAGTCAGAAACAGCAGAACAACGAGGCGCGTATCCCCAATGTGGGTATTGGCAAAGGCACTATCGTCAATCGGGCAATCATCGACAAAAACGCCCGTATCGGCGAATCCTGCCGTATCGGAATCGACGACATAAACAGGCAGGATGGCGACTATGGCAACTACTACGTCGTGGATGGTATCATAGTTATTCCTAAAAATGCGATTATCTATCCGGGTACAAAAATCTAGCCACTACCCTTGCATAGAGTAAGTCTTCTGTGAGCCTCTTGTACAGCGCGGATCTTTCCGCGCTGTTTGTTTTATGGACATAATCAGTGGGTTGTGGCTACCATAATCCGTGTGTCGTCAAGAAAGCAGCGAATTGACATAAACATACTGGCATTGTATCTTTATGCAAGATTTACAGATATTTATGCGCATTGTGCGCTGGAGCTACCTTTGAAAGAACGATTGATTCGTTTAAAAGCTATTCAAAAGCTTATACAGACCTACAGAATTGAGTCTCAGGAGATTTTACTGGGATACTTGCACAAAGAAGGCTTTATCGTTACACAGGCGACGCTGTCGCGGGACCTGAAGCTCCTCAAGGTGGGCAAAATTTCCGATGGCCATAAGGGATATGTCTATTCCCTGCCCGGTGAAGAAGAACGGCAGGAATCCGAGCGGACATACATTCACGACTTTTTACGCGGCTATGTTTCAATAGAATGGTCAGACAATATAGCGGTCATCAAGACCTATTCCGGCCATTCCGACTCAGTAGCGCTGGCGGTTGATAACCTGGGCTTCGACGATGTGCTTGGCACCATCGCCGGCAGGGACAATACGGTTTTTGTCTGCCTGCGCGAAGGCGTTAGCGGCGAGGATTTTATAAACCACATGAAGGAAAGCATCCCTGAACTCGAAACCTGAGCCTAAACCAAGCTCACCCAACGGCGTAATGTGGCCTCTCTGTGTGAGATTGTCTTTTTGCTCTATCCGCTTCTATGTTACAATCCTGTAAAGTTACTCGGACAAGGAGTCTTATAATGAACTATACGGATTTTGACAAAACGTCGGCGTTCCAGACACTGACGGCATTGGCGGCAAATGCTCAGGCGTTGCATCTCACGACAGTCCTGAATGTGGAACGGGTTAAGGCAAGCGTTATCCCAATGGCAGCGGGCCTGAGCTACTCTTGGGCGGCAAAGGCGGTGGACAGCAACACGCTGGCGGCATTACAGGCGCTTGCTGACGAGCAGGAGCTTATCGTCAAGTACCGCGCCATCCTCGACGGCGAAACTATGAATACCGGCGAAAACCGCAAGGTACTGCACCACCTTCTGCGCGGGCAGCTTGGTAAGACGGTAATGCGCGACAGCCCTGATGGAAAGCCAGTAGACATCGGCATCTTCTACAAGCGGGAACTGGAACGCTTCGGCGCTTTTGCCGAGTCAGTACACAGCGGTAAACTCAAGGGCAGTACCGGCAAGCCGTTTAAGGCTGTGGCGCAGATCGGCATCGGTGGTTCTGACCTCGGCCCCCGCGCTCTGTACATCGCCCTTGATAACTGGGCAGTGGCTGAGGGTAAAAAAAAGCTGACTGCAGCCTTCATTTCCAACGTTGATCCCGATGACGGCGCAGCAGTGGCAGCGTCTCTGCCGCTGGAAGAGACGCTCTTTGTGCTGGTGTCCAAGAGCGGCACTACGCAGGAAACGCTGGCCAATGAGCTGTTCATCAAGGACAAACTCGCCAAAGCAAAACTTGACCCCAGCAAGCATATCGTCGCTGTTACCAGTGAAACCAGCCCGCTTGCCCATAACCCGGCTTACCTTGATTCTTTCTACATCGACGACTTCATCGGCGGGCGCTATTCTTCCTCCTCAGCAGTGGGCGGCGTGATTCTGTCCATAGCCTTTGGGCCGGATGTGTTTAAAGACCTGCTTGCCGGAGCGCATGAGGCTGATAAACAAGCGCTGGAACCCAATGCCCTCAAGAACGCGGCTCTGCTTGACGCCCTCATCGGCGTATGGGAGCGTAACTTCCTCGGCTATCCCTATACCGCGATACTGCCTTATAGTCAGGCGCTTGCCCGTTTCCCGGCGCATCTGCAGCAGCTTGATATGGAATCCAACGGCAAGCGGGTAAACCGGCGCGGCGAACCAGTCGCCTACTCCACCGGTCCTGTGGTTTTCGGTGAACCCGGTACCAACGGCCAACATTCGTTCTACCAGCTTTTGCATCAAGGCTCTGACATTGTACCGCTTCAGTTTATCGGCTTTGATGAGAGCCAGCGAAGCGACGATGTGCTTGTTGACGGGTCCAGCAGTCAGACCAAGCTCAAGGCGAATCTTGCCGCCCAGATTGTGGCGTTTGCTAAAGGCAAGACTGACAGCAATGGTAACAAGGAGTTCATCGGCGGCCGGCCATCTAGCCTTATCTATGGTAAGAAACTAACGCCTAAGACTCTGGGAGCGCTTTTGGCGCATTTCGAGAACAAGGTGATGTTTCAAGGCTTGATATGGAACCTCAATAGCTTTGATCAGGAAGGCGTGCAGCTCGGCAAAGTTCTGACGAAGAAGGTACTGGCGGCAAAGGCTGGTATCAGCACTGGCGATGCCGCGCTTGACGCCTACAGCGAGTTGCTCGGCGTGAAGTGAGCCAGCCCCTGCGCTAAGAAAAAATAAGAAGGGGGAGCGCCGTTGAGGAAGAAGCGCGCCCATGTTCCAATGCTGCGCCGCTTTTTCCGCTGCTCCCCCTCGCTTCAAACCCGCTTCGCGTGTTTTCCGCTACCCCCACTCCTTTCCTCCAGCCGTATGCGCCGTACCTCCACTCGTGAGTGAACCGCAGTTACCAGCCAGCGTGCCAGATACACATTCGCTAAAGAACCCCCTTATTCCCAGCCGCCCCATCTCTGGGCGCGACCGTCGCCCGCAAACGCCCCGCCGCCATCGTCAGAGGCGGGGCTGATTCATCATCCTACGCGGGCACAGGCTTATTGCCACTTGGCGTATACCGTTATATTCGCGTTTACCATGCTTGCCGCGGTAAACTCGACCCCGCCGCCATTCCGCTCTGTATACCAGCCGTCAAAGGTGTAGCCATTCCGGGTCGGCGCAGGGGGGATTATGAAATCGCCCGCGTCAGCGCTGGTTACCTTAAACCACGCGCAATCCGAGCCTGTGCTTATCGAGGCGTTCTTCTGATACCCTATCTCGACAAAATGACTGCCTGCTGTTGGAACAGGTATCGTTACCATTATTGATTCCGTGCCGGATATTCGGCTGTTGGTGTAATAACCGCTGTCGTATGAGGCGGAGTCGTTGTCCAGGGTGCTGACAAAGGCATAGTCGAACCCTAATTCCGAAGACACATCAAGCTGTATGCTTATAACAGCGTTATCCACCGCGCTGATAAAGTCGACTCGCGCTTTGCTTGCGCTGCCGTGGGCTATGGCGGGAGATTTGCGTCTGCCATCGGTTTCTAAGGTCCACGCGCTGCCTGAAACAGAGCTATGCACGATATTGCTAATTACGCCGCTGTTCACGGTTAGGGTTCGCGTCGCTGGGCTTCCCCCGTCCGCGTCAAAGGTTACGGTGTATTGATCCACCCAGCCGCCCTCAGCTTCGCCTAAAGAGCTGTTCAGGGTAACGCCCGGTCCAGCCGTGCTGTTGCGCTTCTTGCTTCCAGACTCGACATAGGCCGCGTGGCCGTAAGCATCGCTGCTGGCAGTGTTTTTCAACGCGTCGCTTGCGTCTGACCCGTAAATGGTTCCGCCCGACTCCTTGGTAAACGTCCCGTCCACATACGCCCCGTTGATATACGTTCTGCCCACATACACCCCGCCGCCGGTGGCACCACCATCGTAGGAGGAGGATGCGGAGTTGCCGCTGATTTCTCCGCCGCTCATCGCAAACGTACTGCCTACAAACACCCCGCCGCCGGAGTAGTGGGAGGATGCGGTGTTGTCGCTGATTGCCCCGCCGCTCATCGTAAACGTACCGCCATACACAAACATCCCGCCGCCAGAGTGGTAGGAGGAGTAGAAGGAGGAGTTGCCGCTGATTGCCCCGCCGCTCATCGTAAATGTACCGCCATACACAAACACCCCGCCGCCAGAGTAGGAGCCGGAGGTGGTGTAGTCGGAGGTGGTGGAGTTGCCGCTGATTGCCCCATCGCTCATCGTAAATGTACCGCCATACACAAACACCCCGCCGCCAGAGTAGGAGGATGAGACGAAGAAGTTGGAGGCGGAGCTGCCGCTGATTTCACCGCCGTTCATCGTAAACGTACCGCCATACACAAACACCCCGCCGCCAGAGTGGTAGTCGGAGTTGGTATTGTTGTTGCCGGTAATCTTCGAGCCGTTCTCCATGACCAGAGTTCCCCCACTGTTCACCCACACAAGCGACTTCGTATTGTCGCTCCGCCCCTGCAAGGTAACGTTGTTTCCGAGCGTCAGAGTAACGCCGTTTTCTACGGTGAAGAGCGAGCCGCTTGAATTCAAGCGGACACTCCGTTCCGCCGCGTCGCCTTTAATGGTCAGGCTGATCGTTTTCCAGTTGTAGGAAAGCGACTGAGGCCCGAAGGACTCGTCCTCGCTTAAGGTAATGGTATAATGCCCGCCATCCACCGCGTTTGAAGCAAGCCAGGTGAGCGAGGCTTCTAGCGATAGATTGGAAGGCAGGGACTCAACCCACCTGGCGTACACCGTTATATTCGCGTTTACCGTAGTAGCTGCAGTAAACTGTGTGCCGCCGTTCTGCGAAGTCCACCAGCCGCCGAAGGTATAGCCGCTCTTGGCCGGAACCGTAGGCATGTTTGAAGACCCCAGAGAAGCGCCTCTGTTCACAGTCCGCGTCTGCGCAGCAGGCGTTCCCCCGTCCGCATTGAAGGTTACGGTATACTGATTGGTCGGGTTGCCCGGATTAGTCGGGTTGCCCGGATTAGTCGGGCTGTCCGGATTAGTCGGGCTGTCCGTAGACTCAGCCGATCCCTCCGGGTGAAACAAGTCCTTGCACCCGGCAAGCAAGCCCGCGCACACACACAGAACCATTCCAAATAACGCCGCCATTAGCGCGGCGCGTGTTATCTTACTCATTCCCCTTCTCCTTAAAACTTCAGCGTATACGACAGCCGTATCGCAGCCCCGCCGCGTC
>JAIRMT010000032.1 GCA_031258505.1 Treponema sp. | reverse complement strand
AAGCAGATGAAGGACACGGAAGTGGATATGGTCGGCGATGAGCTGGACGCGCTGATACAGGCAGTCAAAAACGGCGAGACCTACTCATTCTCCGCAGTCAGAGAGGGAACAGAAATGTTTTTTATCGCGGTTCCGATACAGGTGGGAAACATCACCGCTCCTTGGTCGCTGCTGATAGGCATTCCGAGCAGCGTTATCAGCAAGCCTGTTCTGCGGATGCTGCATCTTGCCCTCCCCATCACAGCCGGGATACTGGTCATTATCTTCATTGCGATCTTATTTATGGCGCGCGCCATAAGCCAGCCCCTTGCTTTGATGATGGCAACCTTTGCCGATATAGGCGGAGGGGACCTGACGCGGCAACTTGAAATCACGAGCAAGGACGAAATCGGAGACATCGGCCGTTCCTTTAATCAGACCCTGGAAAAGATTCGGCACCTCATCACCACTATCAAAGAGCAGAGCGTTAAACTCTTCGACATCGGTGGTGAACTGTCCACCAACATGACCGAGACTGCCGCGGCTATCAACGAGATCACCGCCAACATTCATAGCATCAAAAACTTAGTAACAAACCAAAGCGCCTCGGTAACCGAATCCAACGCCACCATGGAACAGATTTCCGTGAACATCAATAAGCTGGACAGCCATGTGAAAAAGCAAGCAATCAGTGTTGCCCAGTCTTCCAGCGCCATTGAGGAGATGCTCGCCAGCATACAGTCCGTTACCAATACGCTGGTGAAAAACACTGACAATGTAAAAAAACTGACCAGCGCCGCTGTAGTGGGGCGCGAAGGTTTGCAGGAAGTGTCCACCAACATACAGGAAATAGCCCGCGAGTCCGAAGGTCTTTTAGAAATCAACGCGGTGATGGAAAACATCGCCAGCCAGACCAACCTGCTCTCGATGAATGCCGCTATTGAGGCAGCCCACGCTGGCGAAGCTGGCAAGGGATTTGCCGTGGTCGCTGATGAAATCCGTAAACTTGCCGAAAACTCAAGCGAGCAGAGCAAGACCATTTCCACAGTGCTCAAGAAAATCAAGGAATCCATCGACAAAATAATCACGTCCACTGACAATGTTTTAAACAAATTCGAGGCTATTGACCGCGACATCAAGACTGTGGCGGAGCAGGAGGAGAACATCCGCAATGCCATGGAGGAACAGCGCGTGGGGAGCAAGCAGATTTTAGATGCTATCGAGCAGGTGAACGATATCACCGGGCTGGTAAAAGCCAGTTCCACGGAGATGCTTGAGGGCAGCGCGGAAGTGATCCATGAAAGCAGGACTCTTGAAAAGGCAACCCAAGAGATCGCCGGAGGCATGAATGAGATGTCATCGGGCGCGGAACAAATCAACGTGGCGGTGGGGCGGGTGAATGAACTGTCGAGCCAGAACCACGAGAACATCAATATTCTGGTGAAGGAAGTTTCGCGGTTTAAGGTCGAGTAAAAAATATGCAGAGTTAAGCGCACGTTTTCTCAAACAGCATGTTTTCTGCAAACTCGTCCATGAAGGCCGGATCAGCGGCGAGATCGAGCGAAATGCTTTTGTTAATGATGGCTTTAGCGACCATAAGAAAACCGGGGTCTGTGAGGTACTGAACAGCGCCTTTCAGACTCAGGTTGCCGCAGACCTTGATCTTGTCAAGAAACACCATGGGCAAAAGACCGGCGCGCACCGCGTTTTGCTGGTCAATGAAAAAGCCCAAGCCCCCGGCGATAAACACCACGCTCACTTCGCTTAACTTCACGCCGGCGTTTTTACACAGTATCTTAATACCCGACAGAATCGCGCTCTTGGCTAACTGGAACTGTCGTATATCGCGGTTTATCAGCGAAATACCCTCACTAATCGCGAAACGCTCGGTATCCATCGCGCCAGTTTCATCAATGACGCCAGTGGAAAGCATAATGGCTATAGCGTCGATGAGGCCGCAACCGCAGAGGCCGAGGGGAGGCGCATCCCCGATGGTGGTGAAGGAAAGCCGGCTATTCTCGGCTGACCACGTAATCTTGTTAATGGCGCCGGGGATAGAACCCATACCGCAGGAGATTTCCGCACCCTCAAAGGCTGGTCCAGCGGCAGTGGAACAGCAATACAGTTTTCTGTCATGGAACAGAGCCATTTCGCCATTGGTACCAATGTCGATGAAGAGGGCGTTATTATAGCCGTGTAGTATGTCGAGAGAGGTAAGGCCCGCCACAATGTCGCTGCCGATAAAAGCCGCAATCGACGGTAAGAGTTTGACCACGCGCGCGGGCAGGGAAAACTCGGCGCCAGCTATGTTTCGCTCCACGAGAAACACCGGCGTAAAGGGCAGTTCCCCCATACTGGACGGGTCGGTATTGGTGAAGAGATGGAGCATGGTTGTATTGCCGCTGACCGTAAGTTGTTCAATTTCGTTTACTCTGAACGAGTTGAGAATCCTTTGCGTCTGCCGCTTGATAAGGCCGAACAGCTCTGCTGTTTTCCCGTTTCTGGCGGCGTTAATCCGGCTCATCACGTCAGCGCCAAAGATACGCTGGTCATTCAGTTCTGAACGGGTGTCCAGAATCGCGCCAGTGTTCAGGTCAATCAGGCGGGCGGAAAGCGTGGTTGTGCCAATGTCTAGCGCAACGCCGGCGCGTACAGCAGGCGAGAAAGCCACAGAGCCCTCCACCTCGTTTTTTATGATAAGCTCATCGGGCAATTCTACCGTGATGTCTGACAGGGGAATGCCCTGACAGGCAAGAAAGTCCCCAACATTGTCTGTATCGCCGAGTATCTGGCCTTCAATAAGTTTAACCTTGCATTTCCCGCACACATGCCGTCCGCCGCAAGGCGCGCTGAACGCGACGCCCATGTTTCCCAGAGCGCTGAGTACAGACGCCTCGTTATTTTTTATCGTAATCTTCATAGCAACTCCAATAGTAATGAGTATCTGTAGGTTACACAGATTAACCCGGACTTTCTAGGCGCTGTTAGTAAAGGCTGAAAGACAGAGGCGGACGCGGCGGGATAATAGCAGGGGGAAAAACACATGAATGAAAACAAGCGGCTATGAGGAAGGTGTAGTCTTTAACAAGGCGATAAGATACAGTACGCTTTCTAGGACTTCTGGAACCCTTTCTAGGACTTCTGGAACCCTTCCCAGGACTTCTAGAACCCTTTCTAGGACTTCTGGAACCCTTCCCAGGACTTCTAGAACCCTTCCCAGGACTTCTGGAACCCTTCCCGTAAACCCTGTAACACTGAGGAAAGTTCCCCAAAACAGGATGGACAAAAAGGGGACGACAAACTAAAGGAAAGTCAAAGGCAGGGACACACACGAAGTTTCATGCAGTGATCGCGGGCGGCGGGCGCATGGCTGCAGGGATTTTAACTGGCGGATAGAGCAATGATGCGCCGACCAGCACAGAGATGAGCGGAACTATAGCCGGCTGTGCGGTTAGCGGGGAATAATAGCGAATTCATAAGCTGCTTTTAACCCATCCCGAACATCTTTTCTTTAAGATCAAGATAGTAAAGGTAATCTTCCGGCTTAACATTCGGGGGACAACGGTGATCGCAGAAGGGAATGTAGCCGCCACGCGCTACATACTTTTCAAGGCTTTGGAGATAAGTCTTAATCGCGTCTTTACCTTCGCCCATGCGCATTTTGTCCACACCACCCATGATGCGAAGCTGGCCGTCATACTGGTCGAGCAGTTCGCCGGGGTGGGCGCAACTATTGACCTCGTATGGGAAGAGGCAGTTGATGCCGCCCTCAAGGAAGTAGGGCAGTATGGGACGCACATCGCCGTCACAGTCGGTGTACCAGATGTCTATGCCATGCGCGGTCAGCTTTTTGCTGATCCGCTTATATCGCGGAGTGATGACGTTACGGAAGAAGTCCAGCGACACAATCGGGCCGTGGTTAAAGCAGATGTCTTCCCAGCCAGAGGCGTAATCAAACTTGAAGTGGGGCAAGACCTGATCGAGAAAGTGTTCGACGAGCTGGCAACTCGTTTCTACCATGTCCTCGACCATTTCTGGATAGTCGTAAGTGGCGTAGGCAAGGCCCTCAAACGTTAAGACGTCGCGGACGCGGCCAATCATTGAGCCGCAGTCAACACCGAGGGGATAGTCGCGGCTCTCATCGTCGCCGAACTCTTTTTTCAGGGCGGTAATGTCAACAATGCGGTCGGGGTGCTTCAGGTCAAAATGCTCGGCTTTCATGTTCTCCCAGTCCGCCGGTGTTTCTATCGAGGACTTGAGGCAGTGGGGGATGGAGCTTCCAAAACCGGCGCGGGGCTGCTCAACGATGAGTCCCTCCGAATTAAGCACGATCTGGGTAGACTCGCGCTCTTCGAGTACCTTTGACTCTATCGGCGGATGTATAAACACCCGTCCGCCAATTCCCTTTATGATGTCGAAGTTAAAGAAGATGTCCGCTTCCCAGTTATTCTTGATACCGTTGTTGACGAAAATATCCCACTGGGTGAAGTTTTCGTCCCAGTAACCAAACTCCATGTTGAAACTGCGGTCAACGCTCTGGAAGCGCATCTGCCGGTTAAAACGTTCACGGTCGCTCATTGACGATTTCCATCGACTTCGTATGGGTGTTATAGCAGCCATTTGTTACTCCTTAATCTTCTTAGTATATCCGTATTTTGCTTTACCCAGCCAGTCGCTGAATCTCGTCGCGGATCGCGGCGGCTTGCTCAAACTCAAGTTTTTTGGCGTGTTCCAGCATTTCAGCGTTAAGCGCGGCGAGGAGCTTCTTCTTTTCAGCCGGGACAAGGATGTTGTACGACTTTTTAAGCACTTCAATCGAAGTGGCGGCAGACTCCTGTCCCTCAGCCGCATGGCGGACGAGAATGTCGGCAACAGCCTTCTTCACTGTGGCTGGCGTGATGCCGTGCTTTTTGTTATAGGCAATTTGCGCAGTGCGGCGGCGGTTTGTTTCAGCAATGGCTTCCTGCATAGCGTCGCTCATACGGTCGGCGTACATCACCACCTTGCCAGCAGCGTTCCGCGCTGCCCGGCCTATGATCTGGACAAGGCTGGTGAGCGAGCGAAGAAAGCCGATCTTATCCGCGTCCAGAATCGCTATAAACGAAACTTCCGGCAGGTCAATGCCTTCGCGTAGAAGGTTTATACCCACAAGCACATCAAACGCGCCTTGTCGTAGCTGGGTAAGTATTTCTACGCGCTCAATAGTCTCCACCTCGCTGTGGATATAACGCACCTTGAGTTCCCTATGGGCAAGATAGTCGGTGAGGTCTTCGGCCATTTTCTTGGTAAGCGTGAGAATGAGGGAACGCTCACCCGCGTCAATACGTCGGCACACTTCAGCGTAGATGTCCTCCATCTGACCTTCACTCGGGCGCACCTCGACTTCTGGATCAAGGAGTCCGGTTGGGCGTATAAGCTGTTCCACCACCCGCTTGGAGTTTTCGATTTCAGCATTACTCGGCGTCGCCGACACATAGATCGTTTTACCAACACGGCTTACAAACTCATCGTAACGCAGGGGGCGATTATCCAGGGCGCAGGGCAGGCGAAAGCCATAGTCCACGAGGTTTGTTTTCCGGCTCCGGTCGCCCGCGTACATGGCGCCGATCTGGGGAAGGCTGACGTGGCTTTCGTCGATAAAGGTGAGGTGGGCTGGGCCATCGGCGTTTTTGGGGAAATAGTCGATGAGTGTGTCCGGCGGCTCGCCTGGACTGCGTCCAGCAAGCGGCGCGGAATAGTTCTCTATACCCGGGCAGTAACCAATCTCGGTCATCATTTCGATATCGAACTCAACGCGGGTCTTGAGCCGCTCTGCCTCCAGCAACTTGCCGAGGCTTTTTAGTTCTTCATAGCGCGCGGTAAGTTCAGCGCGTATCTTATCCAGCGCGCGTTGTACCATATACAGTGGCATGACAAATTGTTTAGCCGGATAGATCACGGCGCGATCCAGTTCCTCAAGGTATTCGCCAGAGATGGGGTTAAAGCGCCGTATCCGCTTCACAGTATCCCAGTCAAGGTCAACGCGATAGGCTTCCTCCATGTAAGCGGGGAATATGTCGAGTGTGTCTCCGCGCCTGCGGAAATTACCCCGTTCCAATACTGCGTCATTCCGCTCGTATTGAAGTTCCACGAAGCGCCGTATCAGGGCATCCACATCCATGACTTCGCCAACAGCAAACGCGGCGGTCATTTCACGATAGACCTCTGGTGTTGCCAGACCATAGATGCAGGACACGGTTGCCACGATAATCACGTCTTCCCGTTCCATGAGACTGCGCGTTGCTGAAAGCCTCATTCGCTCAATCTCTTTGTTGATTGAAGCGTCTTTCTCGATATACAGGTCCCGGCTGGCGACATAGGCTTCTGGCTGGTAGTAATCATAGTAGGAGACAAAGTATTCCACCGCGTTATGGGGGAAGAAGCCCTTGAACTCTCGGAAGAGCTGGGCTGCGAGGGTTTTGTTATGGCTTATGATGAGGGTAGGAAGCTGGGTTGCCTCAATAATCTTCGCCATAGTAAACGTTTTTCCCGAACCAGTAACGCCTTTGAGGGTTTGATACCGGTCCCCGGCTTTGACGCCTGCGGCAAGCGCGGCAATGGCCGCTCCCTGATCGCCTGCGGGTTTGAATGGAGAAACTACTTCAAAAGAACGCATAGGAATAGCATAGCCTGAACCATTGCCGTTTGCAAAGCCAGTCAGCGGGAATGTTTGCCCCCTTCAATGCTTGGTTACGATTGATACCGTGAGTTAGGATGAGGAGGCATTATGGCGGAACTAACACAGCGTCAGCCTCAGCGTGGACTGACCTTAAACATGGCCATTCCCGTGCGTTAATTAAGAGTTCATGGGCTTGGGGTTATTGCGCAAGGAAGATACTCGTCCCGCCTGGCGGCAGCATAAGACTTGTTGTGCTGCTCCTGAAGCTGTGCTAACCTTGAAACCAAAATTCAATATACTTGGGAGGAAGATACTGATGACCTATACGATAGCTTTCGCGGGCAAGGGCGGTACGGGAAAAACAACGGTCTGCGGCCTCTTTGTGGATCACTTGGTGAAGGCTGGGAAGGGACCGATTCTGGCGGTGGATGCTGACGCGAATTCCAACCTGAACGAGGTTCTAGGGGTAGAAAAACCAATCGCGCTTGGAGATATCCGGGAAGAGATAGCAAAGTCGGATTTGCTGGAAAAAGGACCCATACCTCCAGGTATGTCCAAACAGGAGTACGCCGATTTCCGCTTCGCTTCAGCCCTGACAGAAGAAAAGGATTACGATCTACTGATTATGGGGAGAACACAGGGAAAGGGCTGCTACTGTTTTGTCAATGACCTGCTCCGAGCGCAAATCACAAAGTATTATCAGAACTACCAGTACCTTGTGGTAGACAACGAGGCGGGATTGGAGCATATAAGCCGAGGGATTCTGCCGCCAGTGGATCTGATACTCCTGGTCAGCGATTGTTCCCGACGGGGCATCCAGGCGGCGGGCAGGATAGCCGAGATGATAGGGCAGTTAGATATGGCGGTAAAAGAGGTACAGCTCATCGTAAACCGCGCGCCGGGCGGAAAACTGGAGGAAAGTATCTTGGACGAAATCAAAGCCCAGAACCTGTCCCTCATTGGCGTAGTACCCCAAGATGAGGATGTGTACCAGTATGACGCAGAGGGGAAACCCCTAGTCGAACTGCGGGAAGACGGACCAATAAAAATAGCCTTGTGTGAAATCATCCAAAAACTAAAAGTAGTATGATAAGCAAAGTTCTGTTTAAGGTTGAGGACAGCGTGGAAATGGAGCTTGAAGTTTCTGCGAATGAGTCCCTGCTGGATGCGGCAAAAAAGGCTGGTATTGCCATTGACGCTCCCTGTTCAGGAAACGGTACCTGTGGGAAATGCCGTGTCAAGGTCATTGGGGGAAAGGCGGAGAGTGGAAACCAGCGGTTTATCTCCCCTGATGACTACGCTGATGGCTGGCGCCTTGCCTGCGCTTCCCAAGCTGAATCGGATTTGACGGTTCTTGTACCAGCCTCCGCCGGAGCTTATAAGAATCGCATCAAGATAACGGAACTCCAAACAGGCCGGGATAAAGCGGTCTTTGAACGCCTCCGGGGAGAACTAAGGGATATGGGGTATCTGGGTTCTGTCCCAGGAACTCAGGATAGCGGCATTGAACTCCTGCCGCTGGCCCTTGAGCAAGCGAGTCTTGATGATCCCCTTGGGGATCGGGAACGGCTGCTCCGGGGCATTGCGGAAAAACTCCGTTCCCGATCGCCAGAAACGCCGGCGCCGGCTGTAGACCTAAGCCTCTACGCTCTGCGGAAGCTGCCATGGATACTGCGGGAATCCAGTTTTGCCTGTACCTGCGTCCTCCGTGAAGAGTCTAGCGGTGGATACCTAGTTCTGGATATTTTCCCAGCTGGCGCAGCGCCCCTTATGACTGGTCTTGCCATTGACATTGGAACAACGACAGTGGCAGGGGTGCTGATGAATATCCAGACTGGGGAAGTTCTGGCAACAGGTTCTGGGGGGAACGGTCAGATACGTTACGGGGCGGATGTGATCAACCGCATCATTGAAAGTACCCGTCCCGGCGGGCTTGAAAGATTGCGAAAAGCGATAAGCGAAGACAGCATCATCCCCCTTGTCCGGGAACTCAGCAGCCGCGCGGGGATTCCGCTGGAACAGATATACCGAGTAGCGGTAGCGGCCAATACCACCATGACCCATCTCTTCTTAGGGGTTTACCCGGATAATTTGCGGCTGGAGCCTTATGTCCCAGCCTTTTTTCAGGCGGGGCAGCTCCGGTGCGTTGATTCAGGTTTGGAACTACATCCCAATGCAGAACTGCTCCTATCTCCGGCTGTCGGCAGCTATGTGGGAGGCGACATCAGCGCTGGAGTTTTCTCGTCCATGATCTTCAAGAAAAGAACATACTCCCTCTTTATAGACTTGGGAACTAACGGGGAGTTGGTCTTTGGTAACGACGAATTCCTCATGACCTGCGCCTGTTCTGCGGGACCAGCCTTTGAAGGAGGGGATATAAGTTGCGGAATGAGAGCCACTGATGGCGCTGTTGAAGCCTGCCGCATCGACGAGGCGACCATGGAACCTACCTTGACAGTCATCGGCAATGGAAAGCCAGTGGGTCTCTGCGGTTCCGGGCTTATCGATATGATCGGAGAACTCTTCCGTTGCGGTATTATTAACGCGCGGGGGAAACTTGTCCGGGAAGGAAAGCGGATACGCCGCGATGAGTACGGCATGGGAAGCTATACCATTACTCAAAACCTGTCGATCACCGAGGGAGATATCGATAACTTTATCCGCGCTAAGGGGGCGATCTTCTCTGCTATCAGGACCATGCTTACCATGCTGGATTTCAGCATGGAGGCCATTGAGGATGTCTATATCGCCGGGGGCATCGGCAGCGGCATCAATGTGGAAGGGGCAATCCGCATCGGTATGCTCCCTAAACTTCCCGCTGAACGCTACCACTATATTGGCAATACCTCCCTGTATGGCGCTTACGCCATGGCAATCTCCTGCGGAGCGGCCAGAAGGATAGCTGAAATCGCCCAGGGCTTAACCTATCTGGAATTATCCGCCCATAGTTCATACATGGATGAATTCATTGCCGCCTGTTTTTTACCCCACACTAATGGAGCTTTATTTACGTGATGAAAACTGAAAAAAAAGACCATGTACAGCGTTCTCTGGATCATTTCAAATCCATTTATAGGACACTGACTCCCGCCGAGATTGCCCGGCGCTGTGCGCTTCCTTTCCTGCGGACAGAATCAGCCTTTGAGTTGTGCATCATGGGAAAAACGTATCTTGCAAAGTTTCCAGAGTTTGAACTTCGAGACATGGACGGAAGGCTCGCGGAGCGGGGCTATGAAAACATTCTTTTTCTCCGCTACCTCTGCGAGGGACGTTATACCGAAGCTACAGGGAAACGGCTCTCTTACCGGGAAATACCGTGGGGGGAAGTGTATTACCAGAACTTTGAGAGACGATGTATTAAACGCTTGGCCGATGCGTTTGGAAATGACCTAGAAAACTTCCAGCGGATCATGGAAACTCTCCGCGCCGAAGCCCTGGACAAGGGAGACGCGGGGTATCGCTTTGAATTTATCAAGGGTCTTTATATGGACATTCTACTCTGGGCTGGGGACGATGAATTTCCTCCCTCAGCCCAGATACTCTTCAATGACAATTTTGTCTCCGCCTTTACTGCCGAAGACATCGCCGTAGTTGGGGAAGTGCTTATCGCCAGACTTAAAGAGACCCAAAAGGGTCTGTTTAACCCTTTTTCTGAGTACAAGCTCGGCTAAAACAGCTCCTTTAATCTGATGACACAATACGCCATATTTTTAAGAGAACTCTTTTAGCCATTGAAAGAGGTCTCTTAATCATTGAAAGAGTTCTCTTAATCATTGAAAGAGGGCTTTTAGTCGTTGAAAGAGGGCTTTTAGTCTTTAGAAGAGGACTCTTAGTTATTAGAAGAACTCTTTTATCAATTACCAAAGTTATAACTCATGTTACGCAGGAAGAAAAAACGGTAAGAATTGGTCATCGAATGGACGCTAATATACGCGAATATTTCAGTTCTCTAAAGAAGATTCGCGTTCATTCGCGTAATTCGATGATCTTTTCTTTCC
>JAIRMT010000115.1 GCA_031258505.1 Treponema sp. | reverse complement strand
AACGACTTCTTGCGCGAGCGAGACAGCGTTCCTTTGCCTTCGTCGTCCTTGTCGACATAGATGAAGCCGTAGCGTTTGGACATCTCCCCAGTTGACGCGCTCACCAAGTCAATGCAGCCCCAGGTTGTGTAGCCCAGCAGCTCCACTCCGTCCTCATCAATCGCCTGTTCCATAGCCTTGATGTGCTTACGCAGGTAGTCGATACGGTAGTCGTCGTTAATCGAACCGTCCGCTTCAACCGTGTCCTTTGCGCCAAGCCCATTTTCCACGATGAAAAGCGGCTTCTGGTACCGGTCGTAGAGATTGTTGAGCAGGGTGCGCAAGCCCAGCGGGTCAATCTGCCAGCCCCATTCTGAGGACTCAAGATAGGGATTTTTTACGCTGCCGAACAGGTTACCCTGGGTTTTTGCCAGCTCTGGATCGCTTGAAGCGGTCATGCTCATGTAGTAGCTGAACGAGATGAAATCAACCGCGCCTTCGCGCAAAATCCGCGCGTCATCCGGCCTCCGGTCAAGCTCGATACCCTGCTTCACGAAGAACCGTTCCATATAACTGGGATAGCAGCCCCGCGCCTGCACGTCGCTGTAGAAATACGTCTCCCGTTCCCGCGCTGTCTTGAGCCAGACATCCTCCGGGCGGCATGAATACGGGTAGATCAGCATCGCGGCGATCATGTTGCCGATCTTCGCGCCGGGAATGATCTCGCGGCACGCCTTGACCGCAAGCGCGCTCGCCACCAACTGGTTATGAGCCGCCTGATACGCCGCCTTCTGATCCTTTGCCGGATCATCGACAATCACGCCCGCGCCCAGAAACGGCGCGCCGAACAGCGTTGTCGCGTTGATCTCGTTAAAGGTCAGCCAGTATTTCACCTTGCCCTTGTACCGCTCAAACAGGGTCCGCGCGTACCGGTCAAACAGCGGAATAAGCTCGCGGCTCACCCAGCCGTTGTACTTTTTGGTAAGTCCCAGCGGCAATTCGTAGTGAGAGATCGTTACCAGCGGCTCAATGCCGAACTTGCGGCACTCGTCAAACAGCGCGTCGTAAAACGCAAGCCCCTTTTCGTTAGGCGTGGTTTCATCGCCATTCGGAAAGATGCGGCTCCAGTTAATCGAGGTGCGGAACACCTTGAAGCCCATCTCCCCAAAGAGCGCGATGTCCTCTTTATACCGATGATAAAAATCAATCGCCTCGTGGGAAGGGAAAAATCCTTCCAGCTTTTCAATGTTATTCCGCAAGGCTTGGGCATTAGCCATTTCAGCCATTTTACCTTTGCCGCCGTGCAGAATATCCGCGCAGGAAAGCCCCTTACCGTCCTCCAGATACGCGCCTTCCGCTTGATTGGCGGCAATCGCGCCACCCCATAAAAAATTCTTTGGAAACGCCATGTTTCCCTCCTAATAAAAATGTTCCACCATTGCAACGCAATGTACCCCATGTTCGCGGGGCTACAGTCCGCAAGTTACAGACTACAGTCCACAAGTTACAGACTACAGTCCGCAAGTTACAGACTACAGTCCGCAAGTTACAGACTACAGTCCGCAAGTTACAGACTACAGTCCGCAAGTTACAGACTACAGTCCGCAAGTTACAGACTACAGTCCGCAAGTTAAAGGCTGCAGTCCGCAAGTTACAGACTACAGTCCGCAAGTTACAGACTACAGTCCGCAAGTTACAGACTACAGTCCGCAAGTTACAGACTACAGTCCGCAAGTTACAGACTACAGTCCGCAGCTTCCTGCTCATTCCACATACAGAACAACGTCGCCCACCAGTGTGTCTCCGGCTTTGGCCTGGGTGATCCTTTTGTAGGTTTCCGTGTTCGTGATAACCATCTGAGTTTCAAGGTTGTACCCGGCGCGGGCAATAATATCCTTGTTGTACTCAAAGAGCAGTTGGCCCGCGGTAACCCTATCGCCTTCTTTGACTGCCACCTTAAAGCCTTTGCCTCCCAGCTTAACCGTGTCGATGCCGCAGTGGATCAACAGCTCAATACCGTCTTTGGACACCAGGTTGATCGCGTGCTTTGTGTCAAACACCATTTCGACCACGCCATCAAAGGGCGCATAAATCTTTCCGCCCAAAGGCATAAAGCACACACCCTTGCCCAAGGCTTCTTCCTGATGCGCAGGATCAGCGGACTGCGTAATCGGAAGCACCCGGCCCTTTACCGGCGCGTAGACCTTTTTTGCCGCCGCCATATTGACCTTCGACGTGTCGATAACAACCGCCTCGTCCGTCTTGAGTTCAGCCGCGTCCGGCTTGTAGGTGAGGTACACCAGAATGAAGGCGGCTCCGGCTGAAATTAAACTTGCGACCAGTACGATAGCAAGGTTCATCCCGGCCTGGGGGAAGTTTGGTATCAGATACGCTGGATATGCGAAGAGTCCCATTCCGCCCATACCAGAGGCAATGCCCATTCCGTCAGACACTAGGAAATTGCCCGCGAGAGCAGCCAGCGCGCCCGCGCCCGCCCCGCAGAAACAGGAGATAAAGAACGGCTTTTTCTTGGGCAGGGTAAAGCCGTAAATAATCGGCTCGGTAATGCCAAAGACGCCGCCTATACCTGCGGCAAGCGCCGCGGACTTTCGTTCTGCGTTCTTGATTTTGCTTGCCATTGCAAGTACCGCGCCAAGCTGGGCGATAACCGCAATCTGCGAATATGCGAATATGACTGAAACGTTGGCATTGCCCCAGAGCGGATTCGGCGAACCCATTTCCTGCATTGCGATAGGGACGACCGCCCAGTGGAGGCCGAAGACGACCAGCACCTGCCAGAAGCCGCCTATGATAAGCCCCAGCAGAATGGGTCCTACAAAGCGCAGTACAACAATCGAGCTGATGGCGCTCTGAAGCCCCAAGCCCACCACGCCGAAAACCGGGCCAATGACCAAGAAGGTCAAGGGAACGGTTATTATCAGCGTAAAGAAGGGCGCGACGAAGTTCTTGATTGCCGAAGGGAGCGTCTTTCGGAAGTGCTGGTACAGCTTGGCCGCGCCCCAGACCGCGAAAATGGACGGCAGCACCGTGCCGGAGTAGCGCATCATGACCAGAATGTCTATACCCAAGAACTTGTTAATGCCCCAAGGACCGAAAGGATAGAGCGCGACAATATCGGGATACACCAGCGCCGCGCCAATCACCATGCCGAGAAGCGGGTCAAGTTTGAATTTCTGCGCTGAAGTAAAGGCTATGAGAATGGGCAGGAAGTACATGAGCGCGTCTCCCGCCGCGTAGATCACTGTGTAGGACGTGTCGCCGGAGCTTGCCCAGTTGGGAAAGACCATCTGCAAAATGGCGATAAGCCCCTTGATAAGACCCGCGCCCATCATCGCGGGAAGTATCGGAGTGAACACGCCCGCGATGGTTCCAATCAGCATATTCCCTATACTTTGCTTTGCGCCGCCGCCGTCATCCGCCGCCGCGCCGCCAGTGGGCGCGCCCAGCTTTTCAAGCTCCTCGTACACCTCGTGAACATCGTTTCCAATAACCACCTGGTACAAGCCGCCCGCCTTGACCACGCTCACCACGCCGGACACGGCTTTTACCGCCGCGTCGTCCGCCTTCGCGTTGTCAACCAGCGTAAAGCGGAGTCGCGTTGCGCAGTGGACAAGGCTCCTGATGTTGCCTTTGCCGCCCACACCCGCAAAAACACCTTGCGCTGTTTTTCCAAAATCCTTTGCCATAACAATGCCTCTTAAAATATATTTCCGCCCTGGTTAGACCAGGCCGTATTTCCTAAAAGCTCTGGCGAGGCCGCCGCGCCGGACATGCCCCGCCACGTCGTCCGCCACTCGCTTGAGCGCCTCGTCGCTGTTTCCCATTGCGACGCCTACGCCCGCGTACTCCAGCATGGTACGGTCGTTGTCGCTGTCGCCAAACGCGATGGTATTTTCCCGCTCCATGCCGTGATACTGAGTAACCCAGGCCGCTGCCGCGCCTTTGTGTACGCCCTTTACGCTGATTTCCCCGCCCGACATACCTGGCACGGGTATTGAAAGCCTGAATATCTCGCAGTCTGCGCTGAATTCGTTTTGAACGTCTTCAAAGCGGACGCCGTTTGATTCCACAAACACCACTTTGCACACCCGCTTCTTGTCGAATTCTTCACCAAAGGGCGCGTAGCAGCGCAGCAGACGGAGCAGCGCGCCAGACAATGCGCGGGGCATAATTGAATAAAACTCCGGGTTTGTGATGATTTTCTCTGGCAGTTCCAGACTGAAGCCTGCGCCGCGCTCACTGAAATACGCGATTAAGCGTTCCAGCGTGTTTTGCGGCAGAAACGCGCTGAAAAGCGCCTGCCTGTCAATCTCGATATACGCGCCGCCAGAGCAGATAATCCCGTCAAAGCCAACCGCCAAGATCGTCTCGTTTATTTGGGCGCGGGAACGGCCGCTCGCTATGTACAACAGATGCCCGTTTTTCCGGGCGGCGCGGCAGGCGGCGCGCGCAGACGCTGGTACGTAGTTAAAAGAAGAAGCAAGCGTACCATCAATATCCATAAACACAAGTGTTCGTTTCATTTGTTTATATTCTCCGTAATGCGCCGTATATGCAGCGTCAGAAATAAGCGGTCATTGCGCACTGGTTCCCATCCCTGGGTTTCGTGCAAATAGTCGCAGATGCGGTTACAGCACGCTGCGGCTTCGGGGTAGCGTTTGGTAATCAGCGCGAACAGCCCGTCGTCAACGGCCTGGGCGTTCTGGTTTGGGCGGACCGTGTATTTAAGGACCATGTTCCGCAGGTGCAGCACAAAAGGCATCACGTCAAACGCCTCTTCGTCAAAGGCAATGTTAAAATACTCCTTGACGATTCCGATGATGTCGCTGGTAATGGCGACGATTTTGAAAGTCGTAGGCATATCAGGGGATTCGATCTCCGCGTTGATAAAATGCAGCGCGATGCTGACAGCCTCTGATTCTGGAAACGAAATATGCCGTTCCCGCCGGATGATCTCCAGGCCGCGCATACCTGCCTGAAACTCGCGGGGGTACAAGTGCCGGATGTCCCACTTGAGAGGAGTCTCCAGTTCGATATGCTCCTGAGTCCGCTTAAAGACAATGGAAAAATGATCCGCCAGAGCCACCACCACGCTGGGATTCAGCTCGGTCTGGAGCAGTTCCTTGGCGCTGTCCACCACATGGGCAGCCAGCAGGATGTACTCATACGCCAGTTCAGAAAGCGTACCGGCAAAGCGGCTGAGTTGGGCTGTTTCCTGGGGGACAAAGACCTTCTCGATAAGGTCCTCATCCACCAACATTCCGGGATTCGCCTGAAAGCCAATCCCTTTGCCCAGTACAATGACCTCATGTCCATGGTCGTTGGCGAGGATGATGTTATTGTTGTACTTCCGTATGCTTGTCATATACCCCGTTATCCAAAAAAAAGACCCAAACCATCACACGCCGCCTAGGGCAACGTCAGAGGTTCAGGTCATGCGTGTTTCAGCCACGCGCTCACATGAAGCGCGACAGCAGATTCACTAACAATCCTTTGTCTGTTTGTCTATTTGTCTGTCTGTTTGTTTCAATCCACCCCGCCATGAATGGCGGGGATTCTTTATTATGGAAGCCTGATTGAAAGAATGTCAACTACTTTTTTTCAAATCAGCGCAAAATTTTTAGACCCTTAGTATGCCTCCGGCAAGCGCCCCAAGTTGCCCGCAAGCGCCGCCTATCGTCCGGCCTCTCCTAATATGCCGGATTACCGAGAACGCTGTAAAGCCGTGTCTTTAGGCACTGGAGCGCGCGTAATACAAGCGACCGGCGCTCTACTCAGTGCTATATGGCCTGTTGTCTGTAGACAATGGAGCGTTGTCTGTAGACAATGAGGCGTTGTCTGGAAGATGATGCCGCTGAGTTCTGCCTCGCCGAGAGCTTCGCTGCAATGGCAAAGTACCAAGAAAAAAATAGCTGAAACAGCCGCGCTTCTATTATCACCACACATCAAATTGTTGGAACAAAGCTCCTCTATCCGTGTTCCTTAACTTGTTGACAGCGGGAGCGGTTCAAAACCACCGTAAAATCCCTTGACTTTAGGTATATGGATATAAGACGGCGCAACAGCACAAGATGAGGCGGAAAGCCCTATTGATATTGAGCTACATATAGTTTAGTATACAATGTACCTATATAGGGAATCAGGTCTGTGGACATAAGAGCGTTGGCTCTTGTGGTGATAAGGCGGAAACCTTATAGAGCAAACTACAAGCCCCTGGCTTTAGTCGAGGGGTTACACTAATGGAGGTGTATTGTATGAAACGATGGAGTATGGCGGCTATTTGCGTCCTGATGATTCAGGGGGCGAACCTTACAGCGGGAGGCGGAAGGCAGGCCGCCTCTGAGGAGTATGTTCTTAAAGTGGGGATAGGCATTACCGCCGGCCTCTGTACAGCGCCCTTCTTTATTGCAGGCGAAAAGGGCTTTTACGCGGAAGAGGGCTTGAAGTACGAGGAGATCAAGATCGACGTGAATCAGACTCACCAGCTTCTGACAACTGGACAGATTGACGTAAGTAATTTCCTTCTTGCCGGGCTGATTCAGCCCCTGGCCAACGGGCTGGACGTTAAAATCCCCCTGGGACTTCATACAGGATGCATTAAGGTACTGGCCGATCCTGATTCCACTATCAGGACTGTCGCGGATCTGCGGGGCAAGCGGATTGGGATCAGCGGACTGGCCTCTCCCCCAGCGCTCATCGCCCAGCGGTATCTGGCGCGGGAGGGAATCAACGTGGGACCTAACGGCGGCGAGGTGGAATGGCTTACCTTCAATCAGGGCGATCTTGCCCTGGCGCTGGAACGCAAACAGGTGGATGCGATTGCCCTTAATGATCCCGCCGCGTGGATAGTGGAGCGAGAGGGAAAAGGCCGGGTGATCATTGATACCACGACCGACGAGTACCTCAAGGATGAGATTTGCTGCGTAGTGGAAGCCTCAAACCGGGTATACGAACAGCATCCTGAAGCCTTGGAGAAGGCAGTCCGGGCGCTCCAGAAGGCAGTCCGCTACGTGCAGGAAAACCCCGAAGAAACCGCCCGACTTATGGCGGAAAAAAACTATGTCGCCGGCGACCCTGAAGTGAACGCTCAGGTTCTCAAGTCCTACACCTACCGCGCATCGGTAAGCGGCGCGAAAGAAGCGATTCTGCGGAATTCCTACGACCTTCAGCAGATCGGCGTGGTGGATCAATCGGTTGACGTGGAAGCAGTAACTAACCGCGTTTTCGCGCCTCTACCGGGCGTTCCCGATTCTCTTTAAGTAAAAGGAGGCTCATCATGCCATTGTCCATTGCGCGGAACGCCGCTGAACTCATCGGGAATACGCCGGTTCTCAAACTGAACCGCTTGGCTCCTCCGAATGGAGCCGAAGTGTATGTTAAATTGGAAAGTTTTAACATTGGGGGCAGCGTCAAAGACCGGATAGCTCTCAATATGATTAACGCGGCTGAGGCTGAGGGGAAAATTAAACCCGGCGATACCCTCATTGAAGTAACGAGCGGGAATACCGGCATTGGCCTTGCCCTAGTAGCTGCGGTCAAGGGATACCGCCTCATCATTGTCATGGCGGATAACGTCAGCGTGGAACGCCGCCAACTCGCCCGCGCTTATGGCGCTGAGGTGATTATTGTTTCCAGCGTAGGGGGAATAAAACCTTCATTCGATAAAGCAGCGGAACTCGTGGCCCAGTACGGATATTTCGAGGTTAAGCAGTTTGAAAATCCCCACAACCCAGAAATCCACGCGCTGACTACCGGGCCGGAAATTGTGAAAGCCTTTGACGGCGCGGTCCCGGATGCGTTTGTGGCTGGCGTCGGTACCGGAGGAACCATTACTGGCGTGGGCAGCTACTTGAGAAAGCTCCGCCCGGACGTCCAGATTTTCGCTGTGGAGCCAGACGCTTCCCCTGTCCTAAGCGGCGGGAAACCGGGTCCTCACGCCATTCAGGGCATAGGGGCGGGCATTGTCCCAAAAGTTCTTGACACGGGTATCTATGACGAAATCATCCGCATTACCAATGACGAAGCCGTAAACACTGCCCGCGATCTGGCGGCTCAAGAGGGGCTGCTCTTAGGCTATTCCTCGGCGGCAGCGGTTCTCGGCGCGATACGGGTTGCGGAACGCCTGGGTGCGGGTAAAACCGTGTTGGCTATTGCTCCAGACACCGGAGAACGGTATCTGTCCACCCCTTTGTACCAGTTTGACTAGGATACAGTATTTATGGAAGTAAACGATATGCGCATTGCACCGTTTGGGCCAGAACATCTTGACGAGGCTGTATCCCTTTTGATAACGACCTTTCAGGAACGCCCTTTTTACCAGTACATTGCTCCGGACCCAAACGAGCGGCGAGACTTTCTGGCTTTGAACTTTCACCAGCGGCTGGAACACAGCCTAGGGGTTAGTGAAATAGAGCTTGCCTTCCATGGCCTGCGGATCGTCGGCATTGCGGTCTGGGCGCGGCCCGCAGGCGCAGCGCCGCTGGATGCTTCACCCCCAGAGGAAACTTTTCCGGGTTTTTCGGCAGGTCTCAGGGAGCGGATGTCGGGGTTTCTGCATATCTTGATAGCCGCCCGCGATCAGGCGGTACGCCAGCCTTACTGGAGCCTGGCTCCCATCGCGGTACTGCCGGAAGAACAGGGCAAGGGAATCGCTTCGTCGCTCATACGGAAAAAACTCCGGGATATTGACGTGTCCCCAGCGCCCTGTTTTCTGGGAACTCAGGACGCGGTAAACCTGGACATATACGCCCGTTACGGCTTTCAGAAAGTCCGGGAAGACCCGCTCACGCCGGGCTTGGTACATTACACGATGGTCAGACCCAAACAGGCGTCTCATTTCACTGGAACGCCTGTCGAGCGCTGAATGATAGACAAAAAAAACGCCGGATATGCAATCCGGCGGCTAAAAATCCCGTTAGCTCTAAGCGTTGAGGAACGAGGAACACCGTCAAACAATGACCTCGCGCTGCGAGTGCGCCCTTATGTTTTTGACGCCGCCGGCGCCAGACACCCAACTTACACAATCATGAAATGGCTCAAGGTAGTTGCCTTACTTCAGAAGGTAGTTGACTTCCCTGTAAGTTACTCATGTTACGCAGGAAGAAAAAACGGTAATAATTTGTCATCGAATGGACGCTAATATACGCGAATACTTCATTTCTCTAAAGAAGATTCGCGTTCATTCGCGTCATTCGATGATCTTTTTCTTTCCGGTGCGTAAGGTGAGTAAGTTACACGTTATCCGCTCTAACAAACACGCTATTCACTAAAACTTCTGAGCCACTCACTAAAACATCTGACTCATTCGCCGAAGCGAATACTCCATTCGCCCAGGATTCTGACTCATTCGCCGAAGCGAATACTCCATTCGCCGAAGCGAATACTCCATTCGCCCAGGATTCTGACTCATTCGCCGAAGCGAATACTCCATTCGCCCAGGATTCTGACTCATCCGCCGAAGCGAATACTCCATCCAGAAGGTAGTCGACTTACTTCACTCATGTTACGCAGGAAGAAAAAACGGTAATAATTTGTCATCGAATGGAGGCTAATATACGCGAATATTTCATTTCTCTAAAGAAGATTCGTGTTCATTCGCATAATTCGATGACCTTTTTCTTTCCGGCGCGTAAGGTGAGTTACTTCAGAAGGTATTCCACTTCCCTCTGAAGGTATTTAGAATACTCTCAGAAGGTATTCCACTTCCCTCTGATACTTTTGAATTCCTGATAGGGGAATAACGGCGCTTGGCTTCCCGCGCGGGAGCTGGATTTGCTTGGCGTATGCCAGAATCAGTTCGGTATAGTTACAAAAATTCTAAACTTTCTCTTGACAGCTACTTTTAGCCATACTATGATAATTATCATCGAAACGATTCGATGAAGGATGCTATGGCGACAATAAAAGATGTGGCAGCGAAGGTAGGTGTTTCGGTGAGTACGGTTTCTTACGCGCTCAACGGTACGCGACCAATTTCGGCTGAGAAGAAAGAGCTTATACTCAAGGCGGCGCAGGAACTGCATTACAGTCCGCGGGCGATTGCCCGCAGCCTGGCAAGCAAGCGCACGCATATCATTGCCATGCTGTTTCCGGCAGTGGAACGCGGGCTGGGGCTTTCAGAGATTGACCTGATAACACGGGCTGCGAAAGAGGCTATGGGACACGCTTATCATTTGGTTATCTGGACCCTGCAAACCAGCGGCGAAAATGAACTGCGGGAACTGCTGGCTCAGGAACTGGTTGACGGCATTATTCTTATGGAGGTGCATAAGCATGACTGGCGCATAGCTATGCTAAAAGAAGTGGATGTGCCTTTCATCATTCTGGGACGGGATGATTCAGCGCCAACGGAAAGCTACATCGACGTTGACTTTTTCGACACTATGATGCGCTGCATCAGTTACCTGAAAGGACTGGGACACGTGCATATTGACTTTATCAACCAGTCTGAAAAGTCGTTCAACGATGGTTATGGCCCGGTTACGCATACTCACGAGGCGTTTCACTACTTTTGCGCCAACTTTGATATTAACGGCAAAGAGTATTTTTGCGGCTGGGAAAACGAAACAGTCCGCGACTGTATTGCATCGCTGCTGGATGAACGGAGCGAGACAAGCGCGTATATCGTTATGAATGACAAGGCGCTCACGGGACTCATCGCCGGCATCACGGGCAAGGGTTTGCACATTCCCGAAGACATATCGCTTGTCTCGATCATTTCTTCGGCTGGCGCAGCTTCGTTTTTTCTGCCCGCGCTCACAGCCTTTGAGATGGACATCAACGCGATGATGGGCGCAGCCATATCCCAGCTTATCGCAAAGATTGAGGGGCGCTATGCCGAGCTGTCCACACGCCTGATCCCCTGCATCTTGCGGGAAAGAAACAGCGTGGGTAAGGCGCGGGTGCGGTAAACAAAACGCAGCCAGCGTTTTGTTCAAACATGGGTACAAGAAATCGTATGGTTTCTTAATTTGTTTGAGGAGTTTTATTATGAAGAAACTTTTTATAGGCGTGATCCTGTTTGTCGCGGCAAGCATGATCGTATTCGGTTCAGCCAATCGGCAGGCTGCCCCGTCGGACGGTGTGGTTACGGTCAATTTTTACACCGCGACGGATTTGGCTTCATTCACTGATGAGCTGGTTTCGCTGTTTAACGCGAAGAACAACGGCATCAAGGTTGTAGTCCACTACACCCCTAACGATGACCATGATGACAAGGTTAAAGTCCTTGCCGCTGGCTCAAGGGACATGGATGCTTTTTGGATTCGCAACCCCGCGCCAGCCCAGCAGTATATCGCGCAGAACGCCCTGACCGATCTGACGCCTTATGCGCAGGCGTCCAGCCTTGACATCTCGCCCATCCGCGATTCTTCCCTTAAAGGCGCGACAGACGCAAGCGGCAAATTCTACGGCCTGCCGACGACCGGTTCCTGCTGGATGATCTTCTATAATAAGGAGCTTTTCGACGCAAAGGGCCTCCCATACCCAATCAACCTCACTTGGGATCAGTACCTCGACCTCGCCAAGCAGCTTACCTACACCGAAGGCGGTAAGAAATACTGGGGCGGCGTTTGTCCCCCGTGGGTCCTGAACCTGGGCGCGGCTGCTGGCGGCGAATATCTCACCGCCAATGACCTGCCCCTCACTCGCGCCTACGCGGAGGTACAGCATCGGATGTACATTGACGATCACAGCCACCCGGACATTGGAGAAATGAGCATCGGTACTTTTGATATCAATTCTGTTTTTGCGTCTGGTAATGTTTACATGATGATCAATGGCGACTGGACATTCAGTTTGCTGGACGCTTCTTTTGAGTACGGCGCGGCGCCGTTACCGATCTTTGCCGGTATGCCAGCTGGTTCTTCCGCCGGTTCACTGGGTTACTACGCTGTATCCAAGTCATCCGCTCACCCGAAAGAGGCGTATCAGTTCATTGAGTGGGCGCTGACTTCTGAGGAAGCGTCAGCCATAGTCGCGGCGCATGGTAACATTCCCTGCTATCCTTCGGCACAGGCAGAGGCTACTTATAAAAAGAACGTCAATGTACCTGGTGTGGAGTACCGCTTCTCATCAAAGATCAGTCAGGAGCAAGGTACCGAGCCTTACTATAACGCCGTGAAGGATGCCTTTGATCAGGAGATTCAGCTCTATCTGCTGGACGAACAGACGCTGGATCAGACGTTCACCAACTTCTACAAGCTCAGGAGCGAAATTATCGCAAATAACCGGTAAGGGGCGCTATGCCGAGCTGTCCACACGCCTAATCCCGCGTCTTGCGGGAAAGAAACAGCGCGGCTAAGGCGCGGGCGCGGTAACAAAACGCAGCCAGCGTTTTGTTCAAACATGGGTACAAGAAATCGTATGGTTTCTTAATTTTTTTGAGGAGTTTTATCATGAAGAAACTTTTTATGGGCGTGATCCTGTTTGTCGCGGCAAGCATGATCGTATTTGGTTCAGCCAATCGGCAGGCTGCCCCGTCATCAAGCGGGGAACTCGTTATCAACTTTTATGAACATTCTGATAACGATGCTATTGTCAACAAATTGGTTGAGGCTTACAACGCAAGCCACCCCGGTATCCGTGTTGTGTATCACAGCATCCCTAACGATGACTACGACGACAAGATTAAGGTGCTTGCCGCCGGCGGCAGCGACATGGACATCTTCTGGATTCGCACCCCCGCGCAAACCCAGCAGTTTATCACCAACAACGCCCTACTCGATCTAAGCTCTTACATCCAAGCCTCGGGCCTTGATCTCGCACCCATCCGCAGTACATCGCTCCCAGGCGCAATGCGTAGTGGCAAAATCTACGGCCTGCCCACCACTGGTTCTGCCTGGATGCTTTTCTACAACAAAGATCTCTTTGACGCTAAGGGACTTCCTTACCCCATCAACTTCACCTGGAGCCAGTACCTTGAGCTTGCCAAACAGCTTACCTACACAGAAGGCGGTAAGAAATACTGGGGCGGCCTCTGCCCTCCGTGGACCATGAACCTGGGCGCGTCCTCCGCCGGCGAATACCTCACCGCTGATCCCATGCCCTACACCCGCCGTTACGCGGAAGTCCTATACCAGATGTATGTTGGCGACAAAAGCCATCCCAGCATTGAGGACATGAGCGTAGGCACCTTTGACGTAGGCGCTTTCTTCGACGCAGGTAATGTGTATATGATGATCATGGGCGACTGGCAGTATAATCTTTTCAAAGGTAACTTTAACGTTGCTACTGCCCCTATGCCGATTTTCGACGGTATAGCTCAAGGCTCAACCGTTGGTCAGGCTTCATACTTTGTCGTGTCCGCTGGTTCTAAGCACCCGAAAGAGGCTTATGATTTCATCGAATGGGCGCTTACCAGCGCTCAAGGCACGACGATCTACGCCAGTTCCAAAAACGTTCCCTCCTACTCAACCCCGGAGGCGCTGGCCGAGTATCAGCGCCTTGTTACGGTTCCCGGCGTGGAGTACCGTTTTTCGGCAAAGGTCGGTGCCGAGCAGGGGACTGAGACGTACTACGGCGAGATTAACGATGCTTTCAGTCAGGAGATTCAGCTCTATCTGATCGGCGAACAGACGCTGGATCAGACGTTCACCAACTTCTACAAGCTCAGGAGCGAAGTTCTCGCAAATAACCAGTAAGGGCGCTTGAAAGTCAGAGGCCCACATTACGGGTAAGCCGTGTGCGCTTCTGGCTTTTATTTCAAGTTAAGGGGGCTGCTATGACAAAACGAAAAATGACCGCCCTTGAGAAGCGGGAAGCCTTGAGCGGGTATCTGTATATCCTGCCTAACTTCTTGGGCTTTCTCATCTTCACCGCCATTCCCATTGTCGCGGGACTGGCGATCAGTTTTACCGACTATACTGGATTCGCTGGCGCGAAGTTTGTCGGTATCACGAACTATATAAAAATGTTTAACGATTCGCAGTTTCTCGCGGCGCTGCAAAACAACCTCTTCTATTCGCTGACCAGTGTGCCGCTCACGCTGCTGGTCGCCCTGGCCCTCGCCCTCATGCTGAACAGAGGACTGCCGGGCGCGGGCGTGTTCAAAACCCTGTACTTCTTCCCGAACCTTACCTCAATGGTGGCGGTGAGCTGTGTGTTTATGCTGCTCTTTGAGCCGAGCAACGGTCCGATCAACAGTTTTCTCAGAACGATTGGCCTGCCAGAGGATTTCATGCCGCGCTGGTTCTTTGCCTCAAAGTCAGCGCTTTTTACGGTTGTGATCGTTGTGGTCTGGAAACAGGCGGGGTACTACATGATTATGTTTCTCGCCGGCCTGAAAAACATCCCCCAGCACCTCTACGAGGCGGCGCGTATTGACGGCGCTAATGCCTGGCACTGCTTCCGCCATGTTACCTGGCCTATGCTATCGCCAACAACATTTATGGTAACGATTCTCTGCATGATTGCCTCGTTTCAGGTTTTTGACATCATCAATGTTACGACCAAAGGCGGTCCCGGACGCGCCACCACCGTGCTAGTGTTCCGCATCTATCGAGAGGCTTTCAACAACTGGAAGATGGGTTACGCTTCGGCCATTGCCTACTTCCTCTTTGTGATCATTCTTGTTATCACCCTGATTCAGTGGCAGGGGCAGAAAAAGTGGGTTAATGATGATTAGAACAAGTTCAAACAAACACTACAGCCCATCCCGCGTTCTTTCCGGCGTACTCATCTCCGTCATCTGCATCATCATCGCGTACATTATGATTGTCCCCTTTGTGTGGATGTTAAGCGCCTCCTTCAAACTGAACACGGAGATTTTTTCTTACCCGATTCAATGGATTCCCGAAGTCTTTCACCTTGATCATTACGACAATGTACTGACCGAGATTCCGTTTCCCATTTACTTTTTTAACTCTGCCAAACTTTCCGTGATCATCACCCTGCTTCAGTTGTTTACCTGTTCCCTTGCGGCGTTTTCGTTCAGCAAGCTCCATTTTCCGGGGCGCGATAAACTCTTTCTGGGCTATCTGGCGACGATGATGGTTCCCTGGCACGCGATCATGATTCCGCAGTTCATCATTGTTAAGGGTCTGCACATGTACAACACCCACTGGGCGCTTATTGTACTCCAAGCCTTCAGCGCGTTTGGCGTGTTTTTGCTCAGGCAGAACATGATCAGCATTCCCGATAGCCTGAGTGAGGCTGCTCGTATTGATGGTTGTTCCACCTTCCGCATCTACTGGAACATCATCCTGCCCCTGACCAAGACTGGCCTTGCTACGCTTAGTGTCCTCACGTTCAACGGTATCTGGAACGACTACATGGGGCCGATGATCTACCTTGATTCCGAGCATCTGCGAACGATACAGATTGCTCTGGCGAGTTTCCGCGAGGAGTACAGCGCGAACTATGGCGCGATTCTGGCTGGCACGGTGATCTCGATCATTCCGATTGTGATCGTCTATATCTGCGCACAGAAATACATCGTGGATGGCATTGCCTACGCCGGCGTGAAGGGCTAGATAAAGATAAGGAACTGCAGAGGAATCTCATGAGCGGCTTTCTATAGCCTTATATTCATGAACGTGCAGGACGTGTTTCTTGTAATATCACTCGTCAAAGTCATTGAGACTATCGTTCTCATCATCATTGGTTTATGTTTTATCCTCCATTTTCAGATGAAGCATCTTTTTCCCAAATAAAAGATTATTCAAAAAAATCATGGGCAAAAACTTACTCTTTGTTGATACGAACAACAACACATGGAAGATTGCGGTAGAACATATTTTGGGGAACATTCATGGCGTTCATCATTGAAACAAGGTTATCAACCGGCAGCGGCATATCATCCAGGAACCAATCCAGAAAAACCCGGCGGCATCCGGTAATTTGGTAACAAAGTTTATAACGGCATATTCTATATTCTTCTTTGGAAAGAGATTCCTTTAAGGGTTTTAATAAATCAGGGGAAATATCCTGTATTCCCCGTAAAATATGGTTTTCAATACCATGCACGGAAAGTATCTTTTTTAATTCTTTGCGGCGCTTAATTGTGTAATTGTAGTTGAACATAAGGACAATCTGATAGGACTTTTTTGAATCCCCGCTTGTCTCAATACCCGATAAATCATCGGCGTTTCTGGCGCACTCAAAAATGACCTCATTTTTATCATTGAAATTGCGATAAAAGGTTTGTCGGGCAATACCCGCCTTCTCCACGATGTCCGAAACGGTTATTTTATCATAAGACTTTTCGTCCATCAGTATCATAAGCGCCTCGAAAATCCAGCTCTTGGTTCGCTGGACTTGCCGGTTATTGGAAGTTGATTTTTGCAACACATATCCCCTTTTGTCTAATGTTATACAGATTTCCCGTTTTGTCCATTTTGAAGCACAAATTCTTGACCTCTGTTGCTTTATTATGATACATTTGTCTTATGTTATGCAAGTATATCTTGCTGGAAATTTTGGAGGTTTCAAATGGTAAAGCGTTTTT
>JAIRMT010000106.1 GCA_031258505.1 Treponema sp. | reverse complement strand
ACTGATAGTAACGAAGCAAAACGTTTCATGTGACGTCCTCCATATATGGATAAGATTATTAGTCGGTAGAATTATACGATAAAAGAAACCGTTTGTCTCTACCTCTTTTCATTGATTATACCACATCAATAAAAGAATGTGAAAAAAACTAACACTTTTTTGACGACTCTCTAACATTCACCCTCCAGAATTCCATAGCAATCAGGCTACAACCAGATCCGCGTTTACCGCCCCAATATACCGGTTCAGATCTTCCACTTTCATAATGATCTGAAGCCCACGCGCACCAGCACTGATAGATATAATATCGAACAATTCAGCGGTTTTGTCAATATAGGTAGAGAACAGTTTTTTCATACCAATGGGCGAACAGCCACCCCGAACATAACCACTTACCATGGGCAGATCCTTCATTGGGATAAGCTCAACCTTTTTTTCTCCGCTGACTCGGGCGACTTTTCTGAGATCAAGCTCATCCGCCACAGGGATACAGCAGACCATATACGTTCCAGAAGCGCCACGCAACACTAGAGTCTTGAAGACCCGCTCCACAGGCATATTGAGCATCCGGGCGGCGTGGACACCGGAAAGGTCACTTTCATCAACCTCATACTCGGCAGTTGAATACTGAATCCCTGCGGCATCTAAAAGTCGCATAGCGTTTGTCTTTTTCATAGTCTTGCCTCTTTTCCACTCAAGTTTCTTTTATATTAAAGTAGCATTTAGAGGTTTCTCATCCCATCTTTTGCCCGTTGTGTCGCCTTATATCCCCATACCTAAAAACAGGGGTTTTACAGCGGTTTTGATAAACCCTAATGATAGCGCTGGAAGATGGCGACACCATTATGGCCGCCAAAGCCGAATGAGCCAGACATGGCTACGTCAATCGCGCCGTACTGCGCGACATTTGGTACGTAGTCGAGGTCGCAATCTGGATCAGGGTTATCAAGGTTGATGGTCGGCGGGAAAAAGCCGTCACGAATCGCCAGTATGCAGGCAATGGCTTCAAGGCCGCCACTGCCCGCAACACAATGGCCGGTCATGCTCTTGATACTGGAGACTTTGAGCTTATAGGCATGGTCGCCAAAGGCGTACTTCAGCATCTTGGTCTCGGTACGGTCGTTTATCTCAGTAGAAGTGCCGTGGGCGTTGTAATACTGCACAGCTTCGGGCGGCAAACCAGCGTCCTCAAGCGCCAACTGCATGGTTTTACCGCCACTTTCGCCCGACAGCTCCGGCGATGTAATGTGGTAGGCGTCATTAGTGGCGGCGTAACCAGCGACTTCAGCGATAATCGCGGCGTTACGCGCCTTTGCGTGTTCCTCGCTCTCCAGCACCAGTACGCCAGCGCCTTCGCCGAGAACAAAGCCGTCGTGGTCAGCGTCAAAGGGACGCGACGCCTTAGCCGGCTCGTTACAACGCTTGGTTGACAATGTCTTGAGCATCTGAAAGCCGCCTATCGCAAACGGGACAACACATGCCTCTGTACCGCCACTAACGATGACGTTACAGCGACCGGATCGAATCAGGTCAAGCGCCTGTCCCAACGCATCGGTACCAGACGCGCAGGCAGTTACCTGTGTTAAGGCTGGCCCGTGTATTCCGTAAACTATCGCAATGTTGCCAGCCGCCTCATTGTTAATCATCAAAGGCACGGTCAACGGCAGCATACGCTTGGGGCCGTTATCGAATAGTTTATGGAAGGATTCGGTAACGATCTCGAAACCGCCGATGCCGTTACCCAGCACAACGCCGGTTCTTAGCGGATCGCAGGCAATACGTTGAGCGTCGCCAGTACCGGTGAGTAAACCCGCCTGCGAGAGCGCCTGAGCCGCCGCCGCTACTGCGAACTGCGTGAAACGCGCCATTTTCCGCGCATCTTTCTTGTCAATCCAAAGCGTAGGGTCGAAATCACGCACTTCACCTGCGATAGTAACATCGAAACCAGTGGTATCGAACTGGGTAATAGGAGCAACACCACTTTTTCCAGCTTTAAGGGCGTTGTTAAACGCCTCCAATGAGTTACCTATTGGTGAAATCACCCCCATACCAGTAACAACAACCTTCTTTTTCATAAAAACATACCTCCATCTACGGATAAAACCTGTCCAGTGATATAAGCGGCGCTATCGGATGCCAGAAAGAGCGCGGTTTCGGCGATATCATCGGGCGTACCGAGGCGTTTGAGGGGGATATGGTTGAGCATGGCGGACTTGGCGGCATCATTCATCGCGTTGGTCATGTCTGAGACCACAAAACCGGGCGCAATAGCGTTCACGCGGACGCCGCGGCTCGCCACCTCCAACGCAAGGCTTTTTGTCAGTCCGATCAGCCCGGCCTTACTCGCCGCATAGTTTGCCTGCCCACCGTTGCCGTGTATACCAACGACGCTTGCCATGTTGATGATGACACCAGCGCGGCGGCGAATCATATCCCTGCCAACAGTACGCGCTATCAGAAACGCGGCGCTTAGGTTCACGTCTAAGACCTTTTGCCAATCTTCGAGGCTTATGCGAAACGCGAGATTGTCCCGCGTGATGCCTGCATTGTTAACCACGATGTCAAAGCCTTCAGCCTCCTTGGTTGCCGCCTCCACCATAGGCTCAATACTGGCAAGCACGCCTAAGTCGGCGCTGATCCAGCGCAGTTTACCATTTGCCGCTACTATTCGCGCCGCCAGGTCGTCGGGTGGTCGGGTACTAACGCCCCAAACATTGGCGCCCTCGGCGATAAATTTGTCGGCGATGGCTCTGCCGATACCCCGTGACGCTCCAGTAATGAGCGCCTTCTTGTTCTCCAAGCGCATTTTTTCCTCCCAGTATTAAAAATGTTCACTTTGAAACTTATCAATGTCAGCGAGTGTTCCTGCCCCAAAGCATGGTACGTTGACACCTGCATCCC
This sequence comes from Treponema sp., assembly GCA_031258505.1. GTDB lineage: Bacteria > Spirochaetota > Spirochaetia > Treponematales > Breznakiellaceae > JAIRMT01. The sequence goes on along the minus strand of JAIRMT010000106.1, from coordinate 22,585 downwards.
GCCACAAGCCTTGGAGAACTTTACCCGGACCAACTTCCACTGCCGCATCGACACTCGCCGCGCCAATGGCGGCTTCCTCGTCAGTCCAGCGCACTGGCTGGCTTATCTGTTGTAACGCCAGCGCCTTTGCCTCCGCTCCGCTACTGACCCGTGTACCAGAGACATTGGAGTAGAGCGGGAGCGAAGGATCGTTAAATACGACCACTTCGAGAGAGGGCTGGAACTGTTCCGCCGCACGCGCCATGAGCGGTGAATGAAACGGCCCGGCAACGGCCAGCCGTAAGACCCGCCGCACACCAGCTTCCTTGAAGCGCGATTCAGCAAGCGCCAGGGCGTCTGCCGTGCCTGAAACCACCACCTGCTTCGGAGAATTGATATTGGCAGTAAACAGGTCTTTTATCTGCCATTCGGCGATTAGCGCCTCGACCCGTTCCGGTGCAAGTCCAATCACTGCCGCCATGCCGGGTGGGTTCTGCCCAAACATGAGCGTGTCTGACACTGCCTGCATGGTTTCCCCCCGCGTCTTCACCAGCCGGAAGCAGTCTTCAGCGCTGATCACGCCCGCAGTCGCCAGCGCGGCATATTCGCCAAGACTGAAGCCGGCAGTAGCCGCTGGTGTTACGCCGCGTTCGGCAAGCACTGCGGCTGCGGCAAGGTTCATCAGGGTAATCGCGGGCTGGGAAACATCAGTACGTTTCAGCGTCGCCTCATCAGCCTCAGCCAGCAGAGTCCGCATATCTCTGCCACTAATGTCCGATGCCAGCTCGAATAGCGCCCTTACCGCTGGCGATGCTGCCAGCAGGTCAATGCCCATGCCCTGATACTGCGCCCCCTGTCCTGGGAACAAAAAAACAATGTGTTGATACGTCATAAGTCTACCTTATTGCTTTCCCATGACAAAATACGATAATTTGTCATAATAGATCAATGATAGCAGGTTGAAGAGAAAAGTCAAGGACACAAAGACAGGCTTTGGTACATCCAACGCTTTTTAGCTTGTTGACATTGCTGTATAATATAGAAGAAACTTGTAGCCATGCAAAAAACGATAGCCTGCATAGGTAGTGGAAATATGGGTGTGGCGCTGATGAGGGCTGCCGCGAAGGTGGTAGGTGGCGCGAACATCGGGTTCAGTGATGTGGAGCGCGACAAGGCCGAGATAGCGGCGAAGCAACTTGGCGCGAAAGTGTACGCATCAAACAGTGAGGCAGTGGCAGGCGCGGACTTTGTCTTTTTGGCCGTGAAGCCGCAGGTTATGGCAAACGTACTAGCGGAGCTTGCGCCGCTTGTGGAACAGCGTCTGATAGCGCGTTTGCCGGTAACGCTTGTTTCAATGGCTGCAGGCTGGTCTATTAGGAAACTACGCGCCGCGCTGTTTGATGCTGATCTGGCCATCGTGCGGATCATGCCCAACACGCCCGCGCTCATCGGCCAGGGGGTGATCGCGCTTGCGGCGGAAAACGTCGCTGAAGAAACGCTCTCCGAATTGGAAACCATACTGGCTGGCGCGGGCATGGTGGATCGCCTTAGCGAAGGCTATCTTGACGCGGTAACTGCGCTTTCTGGCTCAGGTCCGGCCTTTGTCTGTATGTTCATTGAGGCGCTTGCCGATGGCGCTGTTTGGGCGGGCTTGCCGCGGGACATGGCTTTGTGCTATGCTGGCAAAATGGTTGCGGGTTCCGCTGCGATGATGCTGGAAACAGGGAAGCATCCTGGAGAACTCAAGGATATGGTAAGCTCGCCGGCAGGCGCTACCATAGCTGGTATCGCGGCGCTGGAGAGTGGCGCGTTTCGCGGCATCGTGATGAACGCGGTGGAGGCGACATTCCGGCGGGCAAAGGAACTAGGTTAAAAAAATTCGTGTAAAAAAACAAGAAATTTTTTATAACCCTATTGACCTTTTTTTATCTTTCAGATAAGGTATTATTACTTGTAGCCTTATGGTGAGCAAGCATTTGCAAAAGGGAGTTTTTGGTTCATGCCTACTATCAATCAATTGGTTCGTTTTGGACGGCAACAGATTACGGCCAAAACGAAGTCTCCGGCTCTTCAATCCTGTCCTCAGAAGCGTGGAACTTGTACCCGCGTGATGACGATGACGCCTAAGAAGCCGAACTCGGCGTTACGGAAGATCGCTCGTGTGCGTCTTTCTCATGGAGCGGAAGTTACGGCGTATATTCCGGGTATCGGACATAACTTGCAGGAACATTCGGTGGTTCTGGTTCGTGGTGGCCGTGTAAAAGATCTTCCCGGTGTGCGTTATCACATCATTCGAGGTGCGAAGGATACCCTGGGCGTGGAAAGCCGAAAGCGTGGCCGGTCAAAGTACGGCGTCAAACGGCCAAAGGCGTAGGGGAGAATAGTATGGGAAGAAAGAAGAAGACTGTGGATCGGGGCATTGTTCCGGATTCTAAATACAACAGCGTTGTGGTCTCCAAATTCGTGAATCGTATGATGTGGGATGGCAAACGCTCGGTAGGGCTTAGGATTGTACATGACGCGCTGGGTGTGCTTCGTACAAAAGTTGAGAAAGAACCGCTTGAAGTTTTTTTGAAAGCCATAGATAATGTGAAACCGATGATCGAGGTGAAATCCCGAAGGGTTGGCGGCGCGACATATCAGGTACCAATGGGAATTCGGGAATCGCGGCGTGAAGCCCTGGGTATGCGGTGGATTATTAAAGCTGCACGTGCACGTTCTGGTCATGGTATGGGAGACCGCCTTGCGGCGGAACTTCTTGACGCTTATAACAATATGGGTACCGCGTTCAAGAAGAAAGAAGACACCCATAAGATGGCGGAGGCAAACAAGGCATTTGCACATTATCGTTGGTAATTGTTAAGGATTGACGCGCCTGAGAATTCAGGATATGCTCTGGCGTGGAGGTCTCGGTTATCCAAACCGATCATTGTAAAATTTACGAAATGGTGAAATACCTTTTGGGAAATTTGATAGAGATGAGATAGGTGGAGCGAGATAAATAGAGATAAGGTTATCTTCATTTTTTCTGCTCGTTTTTACTATTTCTTTTATAGTGTTATATAAAATCCGCGAGAAGCGGTTTATTTTAGAGGGAGTGTCTTGCGCTTCTGTAAGCGTTTGTGTATACTCTTGAAACTTGGTAAATGTTAAGGAGGAGAGAATGGCGAAGGATAAATTTAATCGAAGTAAAATCCACATGAATGTGGGAACCATCGGCCATGTGGACCACGGCAAGACGACGCTTTCTGCCGCGATTACTATGTATTGTGGCAAAAAGTACGGCGATAAGGTGATGAAGTTTGATGACATTGATAACGCGCCGGAAGAAAAAGCGCGTGGTATTACCATTAACACGCGGCACCTTGAGTATCAGTCTGAGAAGCGGCACTATGCCCATATAGACTGCCCCGGGCACGCTGACTACATCAAGAACATGATTACCGGTGCGGCTCAGATGGATGGCGCGGTGTTGGTTGTTTCCGCGCCGGACTCGGTTATGCCTCAGACGCGGGAGCATATCATTCTCGCCCGTCAGGTGGGGGTTCCGAATATCATCGTGTTCCTCAACAAGACCGATCTTGTTGATGATCCAGAACTCATTGAGCTTGTCGAGGAAGAAATCAAAGATGTGCTCACAGCTAATGGCTTTCCTGGCGACGAGATTCCTATTATCAAGGGTTCTGCGTTTAAGGCTATGGAAGAGCTGAATGAGGGGAAGGAGACTGAGAATTCCAAGTGTATTCAGGAACTGCTTGATGCGATGGACTCTTATTTCCCGGATCCGGTACGAGATGCTGACAAGCCATTCCTTATGCCGATTGAGGACGTGTTTACGATATCCGGTCGTGGCACAGTGGTAACGGGCAAAATTGAGCGCGGCGTGGTCAAGCTGAATGAGGAAGTGGAAATCGTTGGTATTAAACCGACCAAGAAAACTACGGTTACTGGCATCGAGATGTTTAACAAGCTGCTGGAAGAAGGGCAGGCTGGCGATAACATCGGCGCGCTTTTGCGTGGTATCGATAAGAAAGAAGTTGAACGTGGACAGGTGCTTGCCAAGCCGGGCTCAATTACCCCGCACAGCAAGTTCAAGGGGCAGATTTACTGCCTTTCTAAGGAAGAAGGTGGACGCCACAGCCCGTTCTTCACCGGTTATCGACCTCAGTTCTATTTCCGCACGACTGATATTACGGGAACGGTAACGCTGCCGGAAGGGAAGGAGATGATCATGCCGGGGGATAATACCGAGATCATCGGCGAGCTTATTCACCCGATTGCTATGGAGAAGACGTTGCGCTTTGCTATTCGTGAGGGTGGCAAAACAGTTGCGTCCGGGCAGGTCGTGGAGATTATACAATAAAACGCTAAGGGGGAAGGCGTATGCTGGTTTGCCGGTGTACGCCTTTTTGGAGGAATAATGGCTAAGGAACGAATTCGCGTAAGATTACGCGGTTTCGATGTTGAGTTAATTGATCAGAGCGCCAAATCTATTGTACAGACGGTGCAGAAGGCAGGAGCGAAGGTAACTGGTCCGATTCCGCTTCCGACCCGTATCAACAAGATAACGGTGCTTCGTTCACCTCATGTAAACAAAAAGGCGCGTGAGCAGTTTGAGATGCGGACTCATAAACGTTTGATTGACATCATTAATCCCTCGCCTGAAGTGATGGATTCGCTTATGAAGCTGGAGCTTCCCGCTGGCGTTGACGTTGAGATAAAACAGTGATGGGTGGTTTGGAGAAAATATGTTGGGGCTGATGGCTAAAAAAATTGGTATGACGCAGGTTTTTGATGAAGTGGGCAATATGTTGCCGGCAACGGTGTTGCGGATTGATCCAAATGTGGTGATTGCTCAGAAGAACGAAGAAAAAGATGGTTATGCTGCTGTGGTTCTTGGCGTTGATGACAAGAAAAAAAATCTTCTTACAAAACCTTACGCGGGGCAATTTCCACAGAATATCGCGCCGAAGAAGTATCTGAAAGAATTTCGTGATTTTGAAAAAGAAGTTGCAATTGGTGATTCTCTGGGCGTGGAAGTGTTTGATAAGATTCGTTATGTTGACGTGATTGGCGTTTCCAAAGGCAAGGGGTTTCAGGGTGTTATGAAGCGCTGGGGTTTTGCCGGTGGCCGCCGTACTCACGGTTCTAAATTCCACCGCGAACCCGGTTCTACGGGACAGTCAACCTATCCGGGACGCACGTTCAAAAACGTGAAACTGCCTGGACGTATGGGGCATGAACGGGTAACGGTTTTGAGTCTCAGGGTTGTTCAGGTTGATAAGGAGAAACAGCTTCTCATGGTTCATGGGGCTGTTCCGGGCATAAACAAAGGGCTTGTGGTTGTCAGAGCTGCGGTTAAGAAGTCGTAATTGGGGAATGTGATGAAGCAGAAAGTATATTCCATTGATGGTAAAGAGCTTCGTGATATCGAGCTGGATGATACGGTATTCGGTCTTCCACAAAACGAGGCGGTTATCTGGGACGCGATAAATAACGAGCTTGCCAACCGGCGATTGGGGACGGCAAGCACTAAAGACCGCGGAGAAATCCATGGGTCTAACGCCAAGCCCTATAAGCAGAAGGGTACAGGTCGGGCGCGGCGCGGCGACAAGAAATCGCCGGTGTTAGTTGGTGGCGGGACCGTATTCGGCCCCAAGCCGAGGGATTTTTCCTATTCGATGACGAGAAAGGCAAAGCGGTTGGCGTTGAAAACGATACTGAGTCTGAAAGCTCAGAACGATATGATAAAGATCGTTGAGGATTTTTCGGTAGGTTCGGGAAAAACCAAGGATATGGTGAAGATACTCAAGAATTTCGGCGAACAGCAGCGCACAGTGCTTATATTTAAGGACCATGAGCCGTCGAAGTCGCCGGATGACGCCGAGAATGTGGCGCTGAAAGCGACATCAATGCTGGTGCGGCGCAGTGGCGCAAACATCCCGTGGCTCAGTTTTCTGGGGTATGATCGGCTTTCTGCGCATGAGTTGTTTTACGGGCGGCGGGTTATTCTGACCGAAACAGCGGTGAAAAGTCTGAATACTTTTTATGGCGCTAAGAGTGAGGGTGAGTAAATGGTAGCGTTGGAACAGGTGTTGATTGAACCGGTGCTTTCGGAAAAAGCGAATATTATGCGGGAGGAAGGGAAGTATGTGTTCCGCGTTGATCTTTCCGCAACAAAGATACAGATAAAGGAAGCGGTGCGGAAACTGTTTAAGGTGCATCCAATTTCTTGTACGGTGATGGTAGTAGGCGGCAAGCCCAAGCGTCAACGCTACCGGTCAGGGTACACCGCAACTTGGAAAAAGGCGATAGTTCGTCTGCCGAAAAATGAAAAAATAGGCCTGTTTGAAGGTGTATAAGGGAACGTTGTATGGGGATTAAAACATATAAGCCGATCACGGCGGGTATGCGGCAACTGATAAGTCTGGATTTTTCAGATTTAACACAGAATACGCGGCCTGAAAAAAGCTTGACAAGCGGGCGAAAGGAACGGGCGGGACGTGACAATAATGGTCGCATCAGCGTCCGGCATAAGGGCGGCGGGCATAAACGGCTCTACCGTGCCATAGACTTCAGGCGGGACAAGATTGGGATTCCTGGGAGAGTCGCTAGTATCGAATATGATCCTAATCGGAGCGCTAATATCGCGCTGGTGAATTATGTTGATGGCGAAAAGCGCTATATCCTCGCGCCAAAAGGTCTGACGGTTAACACACGAGTGTTGAGCGGGCCAGAGGCCCCTATTGAAACGGGCAACGCCTTGCCGCTGGAACAGATTCCACTGGGTTTTGCGGTTCATAACGTTGAACTGACTTTGGGAAAAGGTGGACAGATGGTTCGTTCCGCTGGAGAGAGTGCGTTGCTTGTCGCTAAGGAAGGGGATTATGTTACTTTGAAATTGCCTTCTGGTGAGATGAGAATGGTGTTTAAGAAGTGTTTTGCTAGTATTGGTGTTGTGGGAAACGAAGACCACATGAATACCCAACTGGGCAAGGCTGGACGCAAACGCTGGTTGGGGGTGCGGCCTACGGTGCGTGGTATGGTGATGAATCCGGTGGATCATCCACACGGTGGAGGCGAGGGTAAGAACAAAGGTATCCATCCTGTTACTCCGTGGGGCCAGCCGGCCAAAGGGTATAAAACCCGCAGTAAACATAAGCCTTCATCGCGGTTTATCGTGAGTCGCGGTAAAAAGAAATAGGAGCGCATAGTGTCAAGGTCTGTTAAAAAAGGTCCTTTTATAGAAAAGAGTCTTTATAAGAAAGTGTTGGACATGAGCAAGAGCGGGGAACGGAGGATGATAAAAACGTATTCTCGGTGTTCGACAATTATTCCTGAAATGGTAGGTGGAACTATTTCTGTTCATAATGGAAAGAGCTGGATTCCGGTGTATATTACGGAAAACCTTGTGGGACACAAGCTCGGCGAGTTCTCTCCCACGCGGATTTTCCGGGGACACGCGGGCTCCGATAAGAAGGCTAAATAACGGGATAAGGAAATGAAGACAAAAAGTGGTTATCGGGCGGTGAGCAAATATCTTATCGCGTCCCCGTTTAAGCTCAGGCCAGTGGCGAACCTGATACGGTCAAAATCGTATCCTGAAGTTATGGCGATGCTTGAGAATATGCCTCACAAAGGCGCTCGGCTTATCAGAAAAACGGTAAAATCAGCGGCTTCTAATGCACTGGTGCAAAATAAGCGACTCGAGGAAGATATGCTGTATGTCAAGGAAGTGTTGATCGACGAAAGTGCGCGTATGAAACGAGTATGGTTTCGCGCTCGTGGACGGGCGGATATGCTTCTGAAACGAATGTGTCACATTAGTGTTGTTATCGACGAAACTAAAAAGGCGGAAAAGGAAAGTGGGACAAAAAGTTAATCCTGTTGGGTTACGGCTGGGTATCAACAAGACGTGGGGATCACGATGGTATGTGGACCCTAGAGAATACGCGGATACGCTTCACGAAGATTTGAAGTTACGTAAACTCATCATGGCTATGCCGGAAACCAAAGGCGCGGATGTTGCCGAGCTTGAGATTATCCGGCATCCCCAGCGCATCACGGTTACGATTCATACGGCTCGTCCGGGTGTTATCATTGGGACAAAAGGTGCGAATATCGAGAAAATTGGCGCTGAACTGCAAAAGTACGTTGCCAAGAAGATTCAGATAAAAATTAAAGAGATTCGTAACGCGGATAGCAACGCGCAGATCATCGCACAGGGTATTGCTCGCCAGCTTTTGAACCGTTCATCGTTCAGGAGAACGATGAAGCAGGCAATAACAAACGCGGTTAAGAAAGGAAACGCACAGGGTGTTAAGGTACGGCTTTCTGGTCGGCTGGGCGGTGCTGAAATGTCGCGTACTGAGGAAGCCAAAGAAGGGCGCATCCCGCTCCATACTTTGCGGGCGGATATTGATTATGGGTTTACGGAAGCGCATACTACCTTTGGCGCTATTGGCGTTAAGGTATGGGTGTACAACGGTATGAAGTATGGCAAGGAACAGAAGGAAGATGCGGGAGCGCTAGTTCGGAAACGGCGTGAACGGGTCTCGACAAGGAGTTAAAAATGTTAAGTCCAAAACGGGTTAAACATCGTAAGGTACAGCGTGGGGTTAGCGCTATGAGAGGAAGCGCCACGCGGGGGAATACTGTTGTTTTTGGCGATTACGCTTTGGTTGCTCTGGAGCCAAAGTGGATTACGAACCGGCAGATTGAGGCCGCTCGTATTGCTCTGAACCGGCATGTGAAGCGTGGTGGGCAAATATGGATACGGATTTTTCCGGACAAGCCTTTTTCAAAGAAGCCAGCTGAAACTCGCATGGGTAAAGGCAAGGGCGCTCCTGAATACTGGGTAGCGGTGGTAAAGCCAGGAACCGTGATGTTTGAGATTGGCGGTATCGAAAAAACAATCGCCGATGAAGCTATGGTTCTTGCCGGAGCTAAGTTGCCTATCAAAACAAAGTTTGTGGCTCGCGCTGATTTTGAGTTGGGTTGAGGAAGGTTGTAAGCATGAAGAACTCGTTTAAGAACTTGTCGTTATCCGAGCTTAAGGCAAAACGTGATGAGCTGAGTAGAAAGTATATGGAATTCCGCTTTCAGATGGTTATCGGTCATGTGGAGAATCCTCTGCAAAAACGGACCATGCGGCGACAGATCGCGCGGCTCAATACTCTGATCTGGCAGCAGGAAAAACCGCAGAGCGCGCAGAGCGGCGGGAAATAAGGAGCAGTATCATGGCTGAAGAGAATGTAAAAAGGAAGAAAGAGTTTGTGGGGATAGTGAAAAGCGACAAGATGGATAAAACTATTGTGGTCGCGGTTGAAACTATGACCTTGCATCCGCTTTATAAAAAATATGTTACCCGCATCAAGAAGGTGAAGGCGCATGATGAGGCTAATGAGGCGAAGATAGGGGATCGGGTACGAGTTGTGGAGTGTCGTCCCATCAGTAAAGAGAAGTGCTGGAAGCTCGCGACCATTATGGAACGTGCGCAATAACGGTGTGGGGAGAAGAAAAAAATGATTCAGGTGGAAACGTTCCTGAATGTTGCTGACAATTCAGGGGCTAAATTGGTTCAGTGTATAAAGGTGCTTGGCGGTTCTAAACGGAAGTATGCCAGTATCGGCGACATCATTGTGGTGGCGGTTAAAGACGCGCTTCCCACATCGAATATAAAGAAGGGAACGGTTGAAAAGGCGGTTGTGGTGAGAACCCACAAGGAGTATCGGAGACCTGACGGTACCTATATCCGCTTTGATGATAATGCGTGCGTGATTATTGATGCAACGCTGAATCCCAAAGGAAAGCGTATTTTCGGGCCGGTTGCGCGGGAATTGCGGGAAAAGAATTATATGAAAATCGTTTCCCTTGCCCCAGAGGTCCTGTAAAAAGGAGTGATGAGCATGATACAGCATAAGTTTAAGTTGAAAAAAGAAGATATGGTAGAGGTTATCACTGGCAAGGATAAAGGAAAACGGGGACGGATTCTTAAAATCCTGCGGGATAAAGACCGGCTGGTGATTGAGGGTATTAATGTTGTTAAAAAAGCGAAAAAACGCCGGAATCAGCAGGATCGAGGTGGGATTGTCGAGATAGAAGCGGCGATTCATAGTTCCAATGTGATGATCCTGTGTAAAAAATGCGGGCCGACGCGGATAGGTTTTAAGCAGGACGGGGATGTCAAGGTTCGTGTTTGCCGGAAATGTGGAGAGGCGCTATGACAAAGAGCGAAGGGAAAAAAAGCGAGAAGAAGTCTGGAGTTGCAAACGCAGCAGGGGGCGCGGAGGTAAAGAAAGAAAAGGGTGGGGCGAAGAAAGTGTCGCACGCCAAAGCTCCGGTAGTGGCCATGGAGCCTCGTCTTAAAAAGATATACCGCGAACAGATTCTTCCGGAGCTGTTTAAGGAGTTTGGGTACTCTTCCAAGATGCAGACCCCACGGCTTGAGAAGATTGTGGTGAATATGGGTGTGGGTGAGGCCTTGCAGAATAAAAAACTGCTGGACGCGGCTGTTGATGATCTCACCCTTATCACCGGACAAAAAGCAGTCAAGACCAAGGCGCGGAAGAGCATAGCAAACTTCAAGATTCGTGCGGGTCAGGAGATTGGTGTGAAGGTTACCCTGCGGGGGGCAAGGATGTATGAGTTTCTTGACCGGCTGGTTAACGTCGCGTTGCCGCGTGTTAAGGACTTTCGTGGCGTGAACCAGAACGCTTTTGACGGTCATGGGAACTATTCGCTTGGCATTGTCGAGCAGATTATTTTCCCGGAGATCGACTTTGACAAGATTGAACGGGTATCAGGGCTTAATATCGTAATAGTAACAACGGCGCGGACTGACGCGGAGGCGAAAGCCTTTCTCACGAAGTTCGGAATGCCGTTCAGGAAATAAACACGCGCCATTTTGACGCGCAAACTGGAGGTAGCATGGCAAGAAAGGCGATGATCATAAAGGCGCTCAGGACGCCTAAATATAAAACGAGAAAGGTGAATCGCTGTCGTATCTGTGGGCGGGCGAGGGGTTATCTGCGGAAATTCGAGATGTGTCGTCTTTGCTTCCGCAAGCTGGCGAGCGAAGGTCTGATCCCTGGCATTACTAAATCAAGCTGGTAGGAGAAAAGGATATGAGCGTTTCTGATCCCATTGCGGATATGCTGACCAAGATTCGGAATGCCGGTATGGCAAAGCACGAAAAAGTTGATATCCCTGCCTCTAAATTAAAGCTTGAGGTTATAAAGATTCTGAAGACCGAAGGGTATATCAAAAATTTTAAAAAGGTAAATCAGGATGACGGTGGTAACATCATACGGGTGTTTCTTAAGTATGATGACCGGTCTATCTCGATTATTCACGGGCTTGAAAAAGTTTCCAAGCCTGGACGCCGTGTGTATGCCGGTTATAAGGATATGCCGCGGGTTTTTAATGGATATGGTACATTGATTGTCTCAACATCAGTTGGTGTTACCACTGGGAAAAAAGCGGCTGAGAAAAAAGTCGGCGGCGAAGTTATCTGTACGGTTTGGTAAGGGGCGTATATGTCGCGTATCGGAAAAATTCCGGTCAGGGTTCCGGCTGGGGTAAAGGTGAGCTTCCGTGATGAAGTCATCTCTGTAGAAGGCCCTAAAGGAAAGTTGACGCAAAAATACCATCCGGTTATCAGTTTTAAGCCGGAGGGTGACCTGATTGTGATAAGTAGGGCCAATGAGGAAAAGCAGACAAAGGCTTTTCACGGCCTGTATCGCAATCTGCTTAACAACATGGTGATCGGGGTTTCTACCGGTTTCACCAGAGTGCTTGTGATAACAGGCATTGGGTATCGGGCTGAGGTGCATGGCAGGGTCTTATCCATGATCCTCGGTTATTCTAACGATATCCTAGTCGGGATTCCTGAAGGGTTGTCAGTGGCGATTGAGGCGAATGGACGGGTCGTGGTAAGCGGGATTGATAAACAACGGGTCGGGGAATTCGCTTCCGAGATTCGTAAACTCCGCCTGCCTGAACCATACAAGGGCAAGGGGATTCGTTATGAAGACGAGCAAATCAGAAGGAAAGTCGGTAAATCCGGCGTGAAGTAGGTTTTAACTATGTTGCGAAAGATGATTGAGAAAGATCGGAAACGGTTCAAGAGAAAGACGCATATACGCAAACTTATATCTGGCACTGCGGAACGGCCACGCATGACGGTTACGCGGAGCAATCGCGCCTTGTATATGCAGGTCATTGATGACTCAAAGGGACACACACTGGCTTCAGCCTCAACGCTCGAAGCCGAGTTGAAGGCCATTAAGCCAACAGTGGAAGGTGGCGCTCAGTTGGGTGAGATCATGGGGAAACGGCTCCTTGAGAAGAATATCAAGACGGTTGTCTTTGACCGAAACGGGTATCTCTATCATGGAGTGGTAAAAGCGATGGCTGATGGGGCGCGTAAAGCCGGAGTAGCGTTTTAAGAGGAGAGCGGAAAAAGTATGGAATATTCACGCGATAGAGACAGAGATCGAGACCGGAACTCGCCGGAGAAAGATAAAGAGTTTGTTGAAAAGCTGGTGAAGCTCAACAGAACCGCTAAGGTAGTGAAAGGAGGACGTCGGTTTTCCTTTTCCGCTTTAACGGTGGTCGGAGATCGTAAGGGAAACGTGGGGTTTGGTTTTGGTAAGGCTAACGATGTTTCTGAGGCTATTCGCAAAAGCGTTGAAAAGGCGAAGCGTAATCTGGTGCCGTTCCCAATTAAGGGCGGAACCATTCCTCACGAAATAGAGGGAAACTTCAAGGCGTCGCGAGTTCTGCTGAAACCCGCGTGTTCCGGTACAGGGATCATTGCGGGCGGGCCAGTGCGTGCGATCATGGAGGCTGGCGGCGTTACTGATGTGCTAAGTAAGTCTATTGGAGCGTCGAGTCAGTATAATGTGGTGAAGGCTACGTTTGATTGTATTAGCAAGATGATGGATGCAAAGATGGTGGCCAAAAATCGGGGGAAAGCCCTCAAAGATATATGGGGTTAAGCAATGGCGCAGAAGATTAGTATCAGGCTTATACGCAGTACAATAGGAGCCCTTCCTAAGCAACGGGCTACAGTTCGCTCGCTTGGTTTGAGGAAAATCGGATCATCAAGCGAGCAGGAAGCAAGTTCCGCCATACTGGGTATGATACGGGTTGTTTCACATCTAGTTGCGGTGGAGGAAGTGAAATAATGCATGATTTTGATTTGCATGCGCCTGCGGGGGCGCGCAAACGTAAACGGATTGTTGGTCGTGGTCAGGGTTCAGGACATGGTACAACCGCTGGTAAGGGCAATAAGGGGCAGAAGGCGCGTTCTGGTGGGAAAACGTACGTTGGTTTTGAGGGTGGACAGATGCCGCTGTACCGGCGACTCGCGCAGCGTGGTTTTTCCAACTATCCCTTTAAAAAAGAAGTCCAGATAGTAAACTTGGAAATGATAGAAAAGGCGTATAACGAGGGAGAGCTTGTTAATGTAACAAGCCTGACCGCGAAGCGCTTGATTAAGGGAAAAGCGCTGGTTAAGATTCTGGCGCATGGGGATATCTCTAAAAAACTTACCTTTAAGGTTGGAGCAGTATCTAAGGCTGCCAAAGAAAAGATTGAGAAAGCGGGTGGCGTTGTCGATGTTTCGTAACGCGATTTCGATGGATTTCGATTTTAAAATAATAACAATAGGAAAGTTACATGGCTAATCCATTAGTTGGTATTTTCAGGGTTAAAGAGCTTCGGGAACGTATCATCTTTACTGTGCTTATGCTGGTTGTGTTTCGTATTGGCGCGGTGCTCCCCGTACCTGGGATCAATGTTCAGGAACTGAACGCATATTTTCTCTCCCAGCAAAATTCCGGTAACGCTATTGTTGATTATCTTGACTTCTTCGCTGGTGGCGCGTTCTCGAACTTTTCGGTATTCATGTTGGGGATCATGCCGTATATCTCCATGTCGATCATCATGCAGTTGTTGCTGATTGTTTTCCCCCGTCTGAAAAAGATTTCGCAGGAGGAAGGCGGCAAGAAGAAGATACATACATACCAGCGCGTTGGAACTGTGGTGGTATGTCTTATTCAGGCGTTTGCGGTTACCCAGTACGCGCAGAGCATTTCGCGGAGTGTGGAAAACCTTCTAACCATGAACATAGTTCCGTTTAGCATACTGGCAATGCTCACTGTAACAGTGGGAACGATGTTTCTCATGTGGATAGGCGAGCAGATCACAAAGCGCGGTATTGGTAATGGCATATCCCTGTTGATTTTCGCAGGCATTGTGGCGCGGCTTCCGCAGGCGTTATGGGAACTGCTGGGACGGGTGCGAAACGGTGATCTTAACCTCGTGTTTGTTATTGTGGTATTGGCGATTTTTGTTGGTGTTGTGGCTCTGGTGGTGTTTGAACAGCAGGGACAGCGCAAGATTCCGGTTAATTACGCGAAACGGGTTGTGGGACGGCGTATGTATGGCGCTTCCAACACCTACATTCCTTTCAAGATCAACCCTTCTGGTGTGATTCCGGTTATTTTTGCTTCGTCGATTCTGACCTTTCCACTCCAGATTGCCTCAACCGTTGGCGGTAATGTGGCGTGGCTGGCGGCAGTGTCTCAGGCTTTGCGTCCTACAGGGCCGCTTTACAACATATTGTATGTGGTGTTGATCATCTTCTTCGCGTACTTTTACACTCAGGTAAGCCTGAACCCGATTGAGATTGCCAAGAATATCCGTGAGAATGGTGGTTCCATACCGGGGATTCGGGCGGAACGTATAGAGGAATATCTGACCAAAATACTGAACCGGATTGTGTTGCCCGGTTCGTTGTATCTCGCGCTTATTGCGATTATCCCTACGTTCATTCAGTGGGGCTTTAACTTCCCATCGTCGATTTCGTATTTGATGGGCGGCACATCGCTGCTGATATTGGTTGGCGTTGACCTTGATACCATGAGTCAGGTTGAGGGTCTTCTCAAGATGCATCATCATGAGGGGCTTACGAAGAAAGGGCGGCTTCATGGGCGCAACCTGTAGCATACTGAAGCGCATTGACGAAGTGGCCGGGATTGGTTTAATATGAAAAAACCGCTCTTGAAGGGCGATTAAAGAAAGAGGTGGAGAAATAGATGAAAGTCCGAACAAGCGTTAAGCCTATTTGTGACAAATGTAAGGTAATCAAGCGGAATGGGATCATACGGATCATTTGCCAAAACTCCAAGCATAAGCAGAAGCAGGGGTAGGAGCGACTATGGCACGTATAGCGGGAATTGACCTTCCCAACAAGCACACGAACATCGCGTTAACCTATATCTACGGGATTGGCAGGTCAAGCGCGGATGAGATTTGTGTTAAGGCGAAACTCGATCCTTTACGGCTGATTAATGATCTTTCAACCGAAGAACTTAATGAGCTTCGTCAGATCATTGAAAATGACTACAAAGTTGAGGGACGTTTACGTACTGAGATAGCCCTGAACATCAAGCGACTCATGGATATTGGGTGTTATCGGGGACTGAGGCATCGGAAAGGTTTGCCGCTGAGAGGGCAACGGACGCGCACTAACGCACGAACTCGCAAGGGTAAGAAGAAGACCGTTGCGGGGAAGAAGAAATAGCGTGTATTTATATTATGGAGGATAGCGGTGGCTAATACGACGAAACGACGGAAAGAAAAAAAGTCCGTATACGAAGGTAATGTATATATACAGGCAACGTTTAACAACACGATTGTTACCATAACTGATATTATGGGCAATGCTGTTTCGTGGGCTAGTTCCGGTGGTCTTGGATTCAGGGGTGCGAAGAAATCTACCCCATTTGCGGCGCAAACCGTAACTGAGACTGCGGCTCAAAAGGCGATGCAGGTCGGGTTGCGGGAAGTTCATGTGTATGTCAAAGGCCCCGGCATTGGCCGGGAATCCGCCATCAGACAGCTTGGCGTACTGGGAATCAAGGTGAAATCAATCAATGATGTTACCCCGATTCCTCATAATGGGTGCCGGCCTCGGAAAACAAGGCGTATCTAAGGAGAAGGAAGAAGATGGCAAGATATACGGGACCAGTTTGTCGACTGTGCCGCGTTGACCAAAAGAAGCTCATGCTTAAAGGGGCGCGTTGCAAAAGTGATAAGTGTCCGATTAATAAAAAACGACCAGCTCCGGGCAAAGACCCCAAAGTACGACCTGGGAAACGGTCGAATTATGGAACTCAGCTCCGTGAAAAACAGAAGTTGAAGAGAATATACGGTATGCAGGAAAAGCAGTTCCGTCTTTTCTTTGAGCGGGCATTGCGTATGACCGGTATCACCGGTGAGAACCTGTTCGCGCTCCTTGAACGTAGACTGGATAATGTAATATACCGTCTGCGTTTCGCGGTGAGCAGACAGCAGGCACGGCAGCTCGTGCTTCACGGCCATGTGCTGGTGAATGGTGAGCGGGTGAATATTCCCTCTTACCTGGTTCGTCCTGATGATACCGTTGAAATTGGAGAATCTGGTAAGAATCTCGTAATCATAAAGGATGCTTTGAAAGAATTTGGGAGGGCTGGGGTTATGCCGTGGCTTTCTGTTAATCCTGACGTCATGAAAGGTAGGTTCCTTGCCGTGCCGCGCAGGAGTGATATAACCGATCTCGCGGATATTAAAGAGCAGATGATCGTTGAATTCTATTCCAAGTAAGGAGTTTTAATGGCCCGTAAGAATCTCCTTAAAGGATTTAAACGTCCAAAAGGTATTAGTTTCGAGCATGGTGAGTTGCGTTCTGATTACGGCAAGTTCGTTGCCTCTCCTTTTGAACCTGGGTTTGGGATAACCGTTGGCAATACATTGCGGCGAGTACTTCTTTCCTCGATCAAAGGATATGCGATTACTGCGGTGAAGATCAGTTCATACAACGCCGAAGGTGTTGCTCACGCGGTCGCCAGCGAATTCGAGGCGGTTCCGAACATTGTGGAGGACACGCTTGAAGTCATAAACAATCTCAAGCAGGTGCGTCTGCGACTTCCCGAAGACATGGAACAGGATATTATTCTGTATGAATGGTCAGGTCAGCGGGAGATCAAGAGCGACGATTTTGAGCGAACAGGTCAGGTTGAGGTCTTGAGTAAAGGCCAGCATATTATGACGCTGATGAACGATGCTCATCTTGTCTTTGAGATTCAGATCGATCTGGCGCGTGGTTATGTGCCGGCGGAAGAAAACGAGTTGTATATCGAAGAAGTTAATACGATTCCGTTGGACGCGATTTTTTCGCCAGTGAAAAAAGTAAAGTATTCTGTTGATCCTGTGCGGGTTGGTCAGCGGGCTGACTTTGAAAAACTGTCGCTTGAGCTTTGGACCGATGGAACCATTAAGCCAGAAGACGCGCTGGGCGAGGCCGCGAAGATCATCAAGGATTATTTCATGGCGTTTATTAACTTTGATGAAAACGCCTTTATCACTGATGATGTGGATGGTTTGGCCGGCGGCTGGATTCAACAGCTTTTGAACAGACCGGTTGAGGAACTGGAGTTATCGGTTCGCTCATCAAATTGTCTGAAAAATGCGAGTATCAGAACCATCGGGGAACTTATCAGAAAAACCGAGGACGAGCTTACCAAAACCCGCAACTTCGGCAAGAAGTCGTTGCAGGAAATAAAAGAAAAACTGAAAGAGTCTGGCCTGGGTCTTGGAATAACCGATCTGAGCGCTCTGAGAAATATGGTAAAACTTTCCTCGCAAAAGGAAAAGGAAGCAGAAACACATGAAACATAAAAGAGGCTTTAACCCGCTTGAACGTATGGCGGCTCACCGTAAAGCGTTGCATCGTAACATGGTAACGTCATTGTTCAGGTATGGACGTATCAGGACTACAAAAGCAAAAGCGCTTGAAATTCGCAGGAGTGCTGAAAAGCTCATAACACGAGCAAAGATTGATTCAGTTCATAACAGGCGCATTGTATCGAGCCGCCTGTTTGATGAAGGTATCGTGGCGAAGTTGTTTACCGACATCGCGGTGCGTATGAAAGAACGCCCCGGCGGTTATACACGGATTCTGAAGCTGGGCGAGCGGTTTGGGGATGCGGCGGAAATGGTTGTGCTTGAGCTGGTTGATTACAGCCTTGAGGCTGAAATAGACCGGAAGGCAAAGAAAACCGCAAAGCAGGATAATGAGAAAAAATAAGGAGCAAGCTAATGTCAAAAGCGCATAGGGGCAAGGGAATCAGGGAACTTCCAGCACATGGAAGGGGTGAATGTCCAGTTTGCAAACGAACAAATGTAAAGATTCTGTATGAGCAGGGCGAGGCAAAGGTCAAAGTCTGCAAAACCTGCAAAGCCGCCATTAAGCATGGAAAAAAGAGCCTGGGTTAAGCGTTTCTTCTCAAACGCTTGAAAGCTGGTATCTCCTTTCGGGACGATACCAGCTTTTTTATTGCCATGAAGACCGGATCAGGGCAATAAAAAAGCCTGTTGAAAACAGGCTTGGTTACGGGAGCGACGGGGCTTGAACCCGCGACCTCCGGCTTGACAGGCCAGCGCGATAAACCAGCTTCGCTACGCCCCCTTAACTTTTTTTACTATACCAACAAAAACAAAAAGTGTCAAGCACTCAAGCGTAAATTTTTCTACCTCGTATAATCGTCGCATGTTTCTCTTACACTATTTGACGA
The DNA here is from genome assembly GCA_031258505.1 of Treponema sp. Taxonomy (GTDB): domain Bacteria; phylum Spirochaetota; class Spirochaetia; order Treponematales; family Breznakiellaceae; genus JAIRMT01. The sequence continues at coordinate 3,983 of JAIRMT010000106.1, read as the reverse complement.
TTGCAGGAATCTATGATATACTTACTCAATTCTAGTTTAGAAAGATCTATCCTGTCTTTATGGACTACGCTATGCAATTTTTTGATACTCATGCCCACATAGGGCTCATTTACGATGACCCTATCGAGCGCCTTATCGTTGTTCAGGAAGCGCGTCAGGCTTCCGTAACGCGGATCGTGTCGATTTGTAACAGTCTACGCGATTTCGATCTGGTGTACGAGAATCTGAAATCCGCGACAAATGTGTATCACGCGGTAGGGGTGTCCCCTTCAGAGGTACAGAATCCGGGCAAAGGCTGGCTTCAAAGCATAGAGCGGAATGTCCAGCTTCCTCGCATCGTAGCCATTGGCGAGACTGGTCTCGATTACTTTCACAAATTTGGGGATCGCAAGTCCCAGATCGAGCTGTTTATCGCCCAGCTTGACCTTGCCACACGCTTCGACTTACCTGTAATCATACACAACCGCGACGCAGGGCGTGATGTGCTGGACATACTTCGCGACCGTCTGCCTCCCAGAGGCGGGGTACTTCACTGCTATTCCGAGAACGCAGACTATGCAAGGCGCGCGCTCAAGCTCAACCTCTATTTCTCCTTTGCAGGGAACCTCACCTACCGGAATGCCCGTAATCTCCACGAAACCATTGGGATTATCCCTTTTGATCGGCTTCTTATTGAATCAGAGAGCCCCTTCATGATTCCAGCCGATTACCGGGGCAAGCGGAATATGCCGAAATACCTCCCTATCACTGCAAACTGCCTTGCTGATATGCTGAATGTGGACAGGGAGGAGCTGGCCGCGACACTTTGGGAGAACGCGAACCGGTTTTTCGACCTTCCCAATCAATAGGAGGCGTTATGAAAAAAGTGGCGTTACTAAGTATTTTGCTAATGGCAGGCGCCTTGTCCGCCCAGCAGAGTTTTCCCCTTGACCAGGCGATCTTTACCGTGGGACGCTATCTGAATATGCGGATTCCTTCCCGCGCAAAGGTCGCGGTACTCAATTTCCTCGCCCCAACTGAGGCGCTTTCCAACTATGTTACCGAAGAGCTGACTCGCGCGCTTAACCGTAATCCTATGCTTACGATTGTGGAATACTCTGGAGATACCCAAATCAGCGAAACCATGATCGACATAGCCCAGCCCATTGGAAAAAGCCTAGGCGTACTTGTACTGGTGCTTGGTTCCATCACACCTAACAGCGCAGGGACTGACTCGCTCATTCTGCGAACAACAGCCATCTCAGTACAAAACGCCCAAGCCTACTGGACGGGAACGTATTCTCTCTTGCCGGATCAGACGCTCACGCGCCTGCAGAACATTGACTAAAAAGGAGCATATCTATGGATGATATACAGATTCATTTGCCGAACGGAGTTTCTCTGCGCTGCCCCTGTGCAACTCAGGCTGAAACATTGGTAGAACACTTTGGTGAGATAAAGGGTGGACTTGCGGCGGTCAAGGTAAACAACGAACTCAGGCCGCTGTCCACCTTGCTTGAGGTAAACACAAGCCTGGAACCAGTAACGCTCGAATCGTCCGAAGGCGCGATGATATACCGGCGTTCCCTCTCGTTTCTGCTTGCCATAGCAGTACGCGATCTCTTTCCTCATCGCAGCCTCTATGTGGGACATTCCTTGGGAAACAGCTACTACTACACGTTTGGAGATGGGGAAGCGCCTTCAGAAAACGATGTCGCAGACCTCAAAGCGCGTATGAAGGCGCTGGTACAAGAGGACTTGCCCATTGTGTTTCACTATATGGGCTATACCGAAGCGCTAGCTATGTTTGAGAAAAATGGTCAGATCGGTACAGTCCAACTCCTTGAGGAACGCAACGACTCACGAATCAAGATCAATGAGTGTCGCGGTTTCGCAGACCTTTACGTTGGGCCGCTGGTCCCGCGCACAGGCTTACTGCGTATGTTTGACCTCATGGCCTATTCGAGCGGCTTTTTGCTGTTGTTTCCCGGGATTGGGAAAGACAAGATTGAACCTTTTTCAGGGAGTCCTACGATCTTCGCGGTATATAATGAATATAAGAAATGGGGGCTTACCATAGGCATCCGGACGATAGGAGACCTCAACCGGCTCATACGGGAACGGGCTATTCGGGAGTACATCAGGATTGCCGAAGCCTTTCAGTCCAAAAAAATAGCGCAAATAGCCGATAAGGTCTGCGAGAAACAGGACTCTGTGAAAGTGGTACTTATCGCCGGCCCTTCCAGTTCAGGCAAGACCACCACCGCAAAACGACTAAGCCTTGAACTCAAGGTTATGGGCATGGAACCCATTCCCGTAAGCCTTGATGACTACTACGTAAACACAGACCGGACGCCCCGTGATGAGAAAGGCGAGCCTGATTACGAGTGCCTTGAGGCCCTGGACGTTGCTTATTTCAATCAGCAGCTGCTGGCTCTTTTCAATGGTGATGAAGTAATTCTGCCAGAGTATGATTTCAAAATCGGACGCCGTCGTGAGACTGGCGGCAGGCAGATTCGGATGGGCAAAAGAAGTATTCTCATCGTGGAAGGCATTCACGGCCTTAACGACGCGCTCACCCCGCAAATCCCCCGAAACACCACGTTCAAGCTCTACGTTTCCGCCCTGACCCAGCTTAACCTTGACGACCATAACCGTATCCCCACAAGCGATAACCGACTCCTCCGGCGCATGGTTAGAGACGCCCAGTTCCGCGGCACAAGCGCGGTAAGCACCATCAAAATGTGGCCGAGCGTTCAACGCGGGGAACGCCTCCACATCTTCCCCTTTCAGGACAGCGCAGACATCGCCTTCAACTCCGCCTTGAGTTATGAACTTGCTGTCCTGAAATTCTATGCAGAGCCTCTGTTGCGTTCAGTGAAACCGGGTTACTCCGAATACGCCGAGGCAGTACGACTTCGCTCGTTTCTGGAGAACTTCGCGCCTATTCCTCCGCAATATGTGCCGGGCCACAGCATACTGCGCGAGTTCATCGGCGAAAGCGACTTCAAGTATTAGAAAAACCACAGACTACGGCCTGGCGGTGTCAGACACCATAACGAACTGTGGACAGTACTCCCATGACAGTTCCAAGCCTGCTCTGCGCACTCATGCGCGGTAAGCCTGCGCAGCACCGGGCGATAAGAAAAAATAAGAAGGGGGAGCGCCGTTGAGGAAGAAGTGCGCCCATGATCCCCAATGCCGCGCTGCTTTTTCCGCTGCTCCCCCTCGCTCCAAACCCGCTTCGCGTGTTTTCCGCTACCCCCACTCTTTTCTTCCGGCTTTGTATGGTTGCTCTTCCGTTTGCATGTGAACCGCATCCGCCAGCTTGTACTCGTGCCTCGCTCTAAGCCTAAGCGGAGTCCCGCTCTAAGCCTAAGCGGAGTCCCGTTCTAAGCCTAAGCGGAGTCCCGCTCTAAGCCTGAGCAGAGTCCCGCTCTAAGCCTGAGCGGTCGCCCGCTCTAAGCCTAAGCGGAGTCCCGCTCTAAGCCTGAGCGGTCGCCCGCTCTAAGCCTGAGCGGAGTCCCGTTCTAAGCCTGAGCGGTCGCCCGCTCTAAGCCTAAGCGGAGTACCGTTCTAAGCCTGAGCGGTCGCCCGCTCTAAGCCTGAGCGGAGTACCGTTCTAAGCCTGAGCGGTCGCCCGTTCTAAGCCTGAGCGGAGTACCGTTCTAAGCCTGAGCGGAGTCCTGCTCTAAGCCTGAGCGGAGTCCCGTTCTAAGCCTGAGCGGTCGCCCGCTCTAAGCCTGAGCGGAGTACCGTTCTAAGCCTGAGCGGTCGCCCGCTCTAAGCCTGAGCGGAGTCCCGCTCTAAGCCTGAGCGGAGTCCCGCTCTAAGCCTAAGCGGAGTCCCGCTCTAAGCCTGAACGGAGTCCCGCTCTAAGCCTGAGCGGAGTCCCGCTCTAAGCCTGAACGGAGTCCCGCTCTAAGCCTGAGCGGAGTCCCGCTCTAAGCCTAAGCGGAGTCCCGCTCTAAGCCTGAGCGGAGTCCCGCTCTAAGCCTGAGCGG
>JAIRMT010000063.1 GCA_031258505.1 Treponema sp. | reverse complement strand
ACACAACAACGGTTGAGAAAAGCTCTGCGGTGATTTATCTTGTTTTGGATTCCAGTAAGTCGTTGACCGATGCCAATGTTGCTTCAATTAAAACTGCGGCCAAAAGTTTTATTGACGCTTTGTACCTTAACTATGCAGGGGCGGAAAATGCGGATTTTTATAACAGCCGGGGTTTGGGGTATTTTAACCAAGGACAGTATGACCTTGCGATAGCAGACTTCAGTAAGGCGATAAAGCTCGATCCCAATTATGTGTGGCCGTATAACAACCGGGGTCTCGTGTATATAAACCAAGGGAAGAATGACCTTGCGATAGCGGAATTCAATCAGGCGATAAAGCTCGATCCTAATTATGCAGAGGCGTATAACGGCCGGGGTTGGGCGTATGCAAACCAATGGAAGAATGACCTTGCGATAGCGGACTTCAGTAAGGCGATAAAGCTCGATCCCAATAATGCGCAGGCGTATAGCAACCGGGGTGTCATGTATGCTACTAGAAAAAATGATTATGTCCGCGCCCGCGCCGACTGGGAACAGGCAGTGAAGCTTAACCCCAATGATACGCAGTCGAAGGCTAACCTGGAAGTGCTGCGCAGCCAGGGCTATTAAAAAGAGGATGTAAAAGCTGATTTTGTCCATGCCCGCGCTGACTTTGAACAGACGGTGAAGCTCAACCCCAATGACGAGCAGTCGCGGGCTAATCTGGAATGGCTGCGCGGCATGGGCTATTAAAAGGAGTGTGTAAAATGAAGCTCAATTTATCTGTTTTTATAATTGCGTTGATGTTTGTTGGAATCCCTTATGAATCTCATGCGCAGCGTGCAGCGCCGTCAAGTGTAAAAAACACCTACAACGGTATTCCGGTTGAGGTGATTGGAATTCCTTATAAATATAACGATATTTGTGGAAATCATGCGCTGGACTACCTTATAGAGGCAGAGTATACATTAATGTCAACCGGACAGTCTTCATCTTTTGTTAATTTTAAAATTAACAAGTTTGTTTTTAACTTTCTCAAAAATGGCGGTCTGATTCTCAGTACAGTCTACAGCTATGATAAGACGCCATCGAACAATGGGAAATTCTATCCCGCTCAATCAGGTAAGAAACACGAATGGAAACTTGATCCTAAATACCACACACATTCTGGCGGTAATTGTTCGCTTGATTTCTACAATGACATAGCAATCTCCCAAGCAAAATTGAACGAGATGCGGACCGACCCATCTTTGGGAAAGGTGTATGGCGTATTGCTTTCTGTTGCAGAAGATATGGATTACAATTATCCTGCAATTGGTCGTAAAGCCAAATTTGTCACACTGTCCAATGGCAAAGAACCATTAAAAGGTGTTTGTGATGATTATGCCAAGCTTTTGATTGACAGGCTCACTAAGGCCAATATCAAAGGTGTTAGCAATATACAAAAAGTAACAGGGCAGAATCATGCATGGGTTACACTTGTTTACAAAGGGAAAACTCTTTATCTTGACGCCACATGGTTTGACAAAAATAATATCGATAAAAATGGGGTAGTAGAGCATACGCCTTACAAAGACCCACGCAACATGACATTCGATAATGAAATCTTTACAAATCATGGCAAACATCATATTGCTGGGGGTACAAAAAACATTGGGTCTTGATACGGTACAACTAAGACTAACGGTTTTACCGGCGCGGCAGATTCACCGCCGCGAGAGAAACAAAGCAGAAGCCGCGAAAACAACTGCAGTTTGTTTTTACAGCTTTCACAAAGGAATACACTGAAAAAACATCAGGGTATTATGGCAAAGAAACTAGGATTTTTTAATTTTATGGAGGAATAAATGAAAAAACTGTGTATGGCGTTTGTTTTTGTGGTTTTGAGCGCGAGGATATTCGCGTTTGATTATCAAGGCGATGCTGAGGTAAAAGTATACCTTGATGAGCCGCCCTTGTACTACGAATTTTATTCTGTTGATCTTAATGATGTAACAGACATATTGTCGTTAGGTCTCACGATTGGCAGCTGGAATATGTATAACGGGCTTTTCTTTGATTGTTATGACCGGCAAATTTACGAGAACAATACCTCTTTGTCTCAAGCCGTGAAAAATAAAATGAAGCAGCTTGCCGCAAATGTCTGTTATACGATCATCGTCAGTGAGGACAGCGCTACACTTATTATAAACATCCGTATGCCTAACGCTGCATATACTACAATCGCTTATGAAGGGTGGAGTATATATGAAGAAGACTGGGAAAGCTGAAACTGGCATTGCCCACACGACAGGTTCGTTGCTGTCCGGCGAGATGGCGTATTCCAACGCTCTGGAATAAGGCTTGGGGTGCGGGAGATTTATTCCCCCGCATACATAAATCCTTTATTCCTTCAGCGAGCCTTCGCCAAAGCCTTTTATAAGTTGAGCGTGAAAGAAAAAGTAAAACACAATCATCGGGAAAATGCCAATGATGAGCGACGCATATTGCAGACCGTATTCAACGTTGGTCTTACCCGCAAACTGGGTAATGGCGACAGGCAGACTTTTCAGGCTCATTTTCGTTGTAAATAGAAACACGAATAAAAACTCGTTCCAGTGGCGCAGAAACGAGAGTATAACCATAGTGGCGACAACAGGCGTGGACAACGGCACAATCAGTTTCCAGAACACCGCGCCATATTTCGCGCCGTCGATTTCAGCAGATTCAATGAGCGCATCAGGAATGCCTTTGATGTAGGAAATGGCAATCATTATCGACATAGGCAGGTCAAAGGCAATGTAAGGGAGTATGACGCCGGCGCGTCGGTTGAGTATGCCCACCTGCCGTTCCATGATAAAAAGCGGGATGAGAACCGCGTGTACCGCAATCATCAAGCCCAGGGCAAAACTGGCAGTGAAAAATGAACGCGACTTAAAGGGAAATTTCGTGAGACCATACGCCGCAGCGAGCGCCAGAAACAGCGTGGCGACTGTGGCGCTTATCGTGTAAATAAAACTGTTACCCAGCGCGGCTCCCAGCCCGCCCATAGTCCACGCTCTGATGTAATTGTTAAACGTCGGATGCTGCGGGAGCGCCAGCGGATGCAGCATGATTTCAGCGTGAGGCTTGAGCGACGAATACGCCAGCCACACCATGGGAAAAATCGTGAGCAGGGCAAAGCACAACATCAGGATATACGCGCAGCAGCGCCACGGGATTGGCGCCCGCCGCAGTTTGGGTATTTTTTCGATGTTTTCCATATATTCCCCCTATTCCACTTTCAGCGCGCGCGACGCAAGGCGGGTCAAACCTATCGATAGGATTATGAATAAAATAATGACAATGGACAGCGCGCTTCCATATCCATAGTTCTGATGAACAAAAGTCGTGTTGTACATATATACCGCGATGACTTCAGTGTAATGCGCGGGACCGCCGCCAGTCATGGAATATATCAAATCAAAACTCTTGAAACTGCCGGAGATTGCCAGTATGGAGTTAATGAAAATAACATAACCCATCATAGGCGCGATGAGTTTTATGAAAATAGTTCCTTCACCCGCACCTTCAATTTGCGCCGCTTCGATAATCGACGAGGGAATGCGCTGAAGATTGGCGAGAAATATAACCATGTAGAGACTCGTATGCTGCCACAACAGCACAAACATAATAGGTACTATGGCAAAGGTTTTATTTTCTACAATAGTCATAATATATTCGTGGTTGCCAGTTACCGCTTTCATAAACGTGGTGAAAATACCCACAGGCGAGAAAATGCGGTTCCAGAGCTGCGCCACGATAACCGACGAAATCGTGATAGGGAGAAAAATAAGCGCCTCAAAAAGGTCAGCGCGTATAACCATTTTCCGGTACAGCATATAGGCGAGTAAAAGCCCCAGGGGAATTTGCCCGAATACCGAGACAAACACAATGGCAATGTTGTTACGCAGACCAATGTGAAACACCGGGTCTGAAAAAATGCGGATGTAATTATCAAGGCCAACAAATTGCATTTCGCCATAGCCCTTCCATGAAACAAAGCCAAGCACAAAACTGAACAACAGGGGAAATATGATTACCCCGATAAAGATAAGAAATGCAGGTAACACAAAACTGTAATAACTGATTCGTTTGTAAGTGCTATAACGCATATTGCCTCCTCGCAATGTGTCCACGGATTACACAGATTGTATCATCCGTGTAATCCGCAGACTTTTTTCATTAACTACCGTTTACGGTTGGTTGGTTGGTTTATTTCAATCCACGCGCCTTCACCGGGCGCGGCGGTTGGAATCGTTTTTGGCGACCCAATCTTCATATTCAGCGGCAAGCTGTTGCGGGGTCTTGTCGCCCATCATCACAGCCTGTATGCCGGGGTTGAGGAGATTATTCACCCCCTCGCCATCCATCTTCGCATCAATGATGTAGCCCATAGGACGGGTGTTAATGAGGTCAATATACTGCTTCGTTACCTTGTCAATGTCATACTTGGACAAGTCAAGTTTGTAAGTAGAAATCGAGCCGTAGCGCTGGAAGATGTCCGCGCCCTCCGCGCCGTAGATGAAGCTGAGGAACTTCCACGCCGCGTCTTCCTTTGCCCCAGTGAGCTTGGCATTCATGGCAAGCGCCTCACCCATTGTAGCCGCGCTGGAGCCTTTGCTTACTTCGCCGTTCAGTTCGGGGAAGAAGATGATGTCAACATCGTTCCAGAGTTCGGGCGGGCAGGCGGTCTTTACTGAGGTGATTGACCAGCCGGAGTTGAGATAGTACACCGCGTTACCCTGAATGAAATCGCTCGTTGCCACAGTGCCTTCCATCTGATTTACACCATTTACAAAAAGCTGAGTGTCAACCATTTGCTTGACTATGGCAAGCGAATCCACAAACGGTTTGTCCGTAAACTTGGCCTCGCCAGACATAGCTTTTTCAAACCAGCTCTTACCACCCAGCCGGTCTACCAGCGTGGAAAGGAGCAGGGACTGCGCCTGCCACACGCCCTTGTTGGCAAAGAGCAGCGGCGTCTTGCCCGCGCCGCGAATCACGGGAACCTGCGCAATCATCTCGTCCAGTGTCCTGGGCGTGGTGAGACCGAGTTCCTTCTGAAGCCGCGTATTGATGTAGATTACCGTGGTAACGGCCATGTTCGGCGCGATGATGTAGATTTCCCCGTTAGGCCCCTGTGGGTCCCAGATACTGGACGCAAACTGAGACTTGAAGTCCTCAGTGAGGTACGGACGCAGGTCTTTCACCATGCCGCGATTCAGGATGTAACTGGAACGCGCCCCTGAGTAACAGGTGAAGAGGTCGGGAATCTCTCCGCCAGCCGCCATAGCCTGAAACTTGTCGTGAAACGGTTCCCCAGACACGTACTCGAACTCAAGCTGAATGTTCGGGTACTTCTTCGCAAAGGCGTCCAACGTAACGCCCCAGTATTCATACTGGGGGTCAGCCATGTCGATCTGCATGTAGGCGGTAAGTTTTACCGTCCCATCAGCCGTTTGTGATGTTCCTCTTGCAAAGGTGAACCCGGTTACGCTCACCAGCACGAGCGCCAAAAGTAGCTTTTTCATAAGCCATCCTCCTAGACCCTTGTATGGGCCAAAAAACTTGGTGTTATTGTACAACTATTTCCCGATATATCAAGCAGTGATTCCGGTTGAGCTATGTCTTTTTTATAGAAGAAAGATATTGAAATCGTGTTGTATGCGGGAGAACAAATTTCCCGTACCCCATTTACGCCCCATGGTGTCTAGCACTAAGGTAGGTGTGTGTCTAACACTAAGGCTGGTATGTGCCTAGCACTAAGGCTGGTATGTGTCTCATACTAAGGCTGGTATGTGCCTAGCACTCTGCCTATGGCCAGTGGCGTGGCGTAAAAGCCCTACCGCAAGGCGTTAAGCCGCGTTTCAGGCGAGTACACGAATCGAAGCCAGTAAGGGCAGCAATCCCGGCAGCGAGTGAATCGTGTAGTCAGGAACCTCGTCAGGTTCCTGACTGCTGTGTGGATACCGAGGCGACCAGTCAAAAAAAACCGATGTAAGCCCGAAACGGTTCGCGCCGGCAATATCACGGCTGAGGTTATTGCCCACCATGATCACCCGGCTTTTGTCAGCGGTGCTAAGGCCAAGCTGGTCAAAGGCCGTCTGAAACATACGCGGCGATGGTTTGCACTCCCCTACAAGCTCGGACACAGCCCATGCGTCAAAACAATCGCGCAGACTATGCGCGGTGTACATGTTTATAAACGATTGATTAAGCCCATCAGCCACAAGCGCTATACGGTAGCCAGCAGCGCGAATTGAGCGCAGCGTCTCTTTCGCGCCATCAATCAGATCGGCCTGAATCACAACGCCTTCAGCGTTCCGTATCTCAGTGGCCTCATTGATCAGGGTGTCGCCTGAGTCAATAAACAGAATCAGTTTATGCTCCATAGTTCATTCTCCGTAGGTTCAATTCAGCAGCCCGATGACAGGCAACATGATGCCCATTTCCATAGTCAATAAACTCAGGCGCTGTTTGTTTACACATCTCAACACAGTAACGGCAACGAGGGTGGAAATAACACCCGGACGGCGGATTAGCGGGATTGGGGATTTCACCACTAAGCGCAAGACGCTGTAACTTCACGTCAGGGTCAGCGACTGGCACCGCAGAAAGCAACGCCTCAGTGTACGGGTGCAGAGGATGAGAATAGAGTTCTACGGTTTCCGCATACTCTGCCATTTTACCCAAGTACATCACGCCAACACGGTCAGAAATGTATTCAACCACTGAAAGATCGTGACTAATGAAGATATAGGTCAGGTTCATATCTCGTTGAAGTTCTTTCAGGAGGTTAATCACCTGCGCCTGTATGGAGACGTCCAGCGCCGATACTGCCTCGTCGCAGACAATCACGCGGGGATTCAGTACCAAAGCGCGGGCAATGCCAATGCGCTGACGCTGCCCGCCGGAAAAAGCGTGTGGATAACGCTTGAGGTAACTGGTGTTCAGACCGGTCTTAGCCGCCACATCCATTACCTTTGCCTCCAGCTCAGGCTTCGGCATCTTGGGGAAATTCGCCTTCAAGGGCTCCGAGATAATGTCAAACACGGTCATACGCGGATCAAGCGATGAATACGGGTCCTGAAAGATCATCTGAATATCACGGCGGATACCGCGCATGGCCTTTGGATCAATCTTGAGGAAATCAACCTCTTCGCCATCCGTCTTGGTGTAAAACACGCTCCCCGCACTTGCATCATGGGCGCGCACAACGCAGCGGCCCAGCGTGGTTTTGCCGCAGCCCGACTCGCCCACAATGCCGACCGTTTCTCCCCGGTCCATTGTGAAACTCACATCAGTGAGTGCGTGTATCAGCGTCTTCTTTGACACAAAGGTTTTAGTAATATGCTCTACCCGCAAAATAGTTTTTTTAATCATGGCGCGCCTCTTTCTCGTAAATAAAACAGCTTACCTGATGGCCGTTACCCAAGTCCCGCGATTCTGGCTCCGCGCAATCGCAAAGCCCCGCGATACGCTGTTTGCATCGCTCGAAAAAGCCGCACTGCTTCGGCACATTAAGCGCCAGCGGCACTGTTCCTTCTATAGAGAAGAGCTTCTCCCGCGAATGGGTTCCTACCTTATGAACCGAGGCGAGGAGTCCCTGTGTATAGGGATGACGCGGGTTCTTGTAGATTTCACGAACTGGCGCGGATTCAATAATTTTACCAAGATACATCACGCCAACACGGTCGCACATTCTGGCTACAATGCCCAGATCATGCGTGATAAACAGTATGGCCATCTTGAATTCCGCCTGAAGCTGTTTCATCAGGTCAAGAATCTGTGCCTGAATCGTAACGTCAAGCGCGGTGGTTGGCTCGTCAGCGATGAGCAGACCAGGCCGGCACACCAACGCCATGGCAATAAGCGCCCGCTGAAGCATACCGCCTGAAAACTCAAATGGATACTGATCGTAACGTTTATCCGCATTGGCAATGCCAACCCGTTTCATCATGTCCAGCGATATTTCCTTTGCCTTACGCTTGTCCTTGGTGATATGCAGAAGCGTACATTCGTTTATCTGCGCCCCCACTGTATACATCGGGTGAAACGCCACCATAGGCTCCTGAAAGATCATGGAAGCGTGTTTACCGCGTATCTTGCGAATCTCCTCGCTCCCATACTTGAGCTTGAGCAAGTCCTGAACCTGCCCTTCCCGCATAAAGAGAATCTCCCCGCTGCTTAGGCATTTCTTGTCGTTAATGCCTAGAATGGCTTTGCTGGTGAGGCTCTTACCACAACCCGACTCACCCACCAGTCCTAAAACTTCACCTTCCTCAATAGAAAAGGACAGACCACGAACCGGCGTCAACATTCCTTCGTCCATTGGGATTTCTACATGCAGGTCTTTTACCTCGATTACCTTGTTACCTACCTTGTTACCCATGATTACCTCTATTTGTACGGATCAGCGGCGTCGCGCAATCCATCGCCCAGAAAGTTAAAGGCCAGCACAGTGAGTACCACCGCGAACAGGGGAATCAGCCGCCACGGGAAGTTTGCGATACTGGCAATATCCTGCGCTTCCTGCAACAATACGCCCCAGCTTGTGGCAGGTGCGCGAATGCCCAGACCAAGAAAACTCATGGAAGTTTCCCCGATGATCATGCCCGGAATCGCCAGCGTCAGGCTAACAATGAGGTAGCTCATAAATCCGGGAACCAGATGCTTTACAATGATCTGGAGATCACTCACGCCGGCAAGACGCGCGGCTGTAATGAAATCTTCCTTTCGCAGGGAGATGAAACGTCCTCGCACCACCCGCGCCAGGCCCGTCCACGACAGTAGCGAAATGATAACCGTTATGGCCAGATACATCTGCACAACTGGAATGTCCGCCGGAACCGCCGCCGACAACGCCATCCACAGCGGGATACTTGGGAATGACGATAACACCTCAATCACCCGCTGAATCACGGTGTCTAGGACCCCGCCAAAGTAACCAGAAATCGAGCCGATGAGTATGCCCAGAATGAAGCTGAGGAACGTTCCAGCAAAGGGAATGGTGAGCGATATTTGACTCCCCAGAATCATGCGGGAAAACAGATCGCGTCCCATGGAATCAGTGCCAAAGAGGAAGATATGGCCGCCTTCCTCAACCCCGAACAGATGCTGGTCTGTGGGGAAGAGTCGCCAGAACCGGTACTCTGGTCCGTGAACAAAAAAGCGAAGACGGTATATCTCGTCCTTTACCTCTATATACTCCCTTTGAAAGGTCTCCATGTTCCGCTCCGAGCGCAGGCCGTACACAAAAAGCCCGATAAACTTCCCCTCATGGAAGAAATGTATCTTTGAGGGTGGGGCGTCTTTGGTTTCCGCGTTGTAAGCGGTTAGATTCGAGGGCGCCAGAAAACTGCCGAAGGCTGCTATGAGGTAGAGGAAGCCCAATACCACCATGCTGATCCGAGCAAGCCTGTGTTTCATTAACTTGCGTCCCATCAGGGTCCACTGGGACGCAAGATAGTACGATTCGTCCCGCTCCGCCTCTTTTTTAGGCCGCCGGGTAAGCAATTTGGGTAATTGTACCGTAGTCATTTAAGCCTCCTTCGTCTGTTCGACGCGGATTTTGGGATCAAGTATGCCCAGAATAATGTCGGAGAGGAGGGTGCCAAGCACGATGAGAAAGGCTTGTACCAGCAAAATAGTACCGGCGAGGTACATATCCTGAGTGGTTAGGGCGGTGTAGAGCACTGGACCCTGAATGGCGAGGTTCATCACGATAGCGGTGATGGTGGAGCCGGTGAAAATGCCGGAAAGTGAGCCGGCAAGTCCGCTTACCACTGGATTAAGCGCCGCCCGCAGACAGTATTTGTAGGTAATCTTGCGCTCGGATACGCCTTTGGCGCGAGCCGTGAGCGTATACTGCTTGGATTGCTCGTCAAGCATCTGTGCGCGAACCGTTCTGATGATACCGCAGGTGCCAGATGTGCCAATGACAATGATCGGCAGGATAAGCCGCCGCAGGAATTCGGGAAAGTTATAGAGATGTATCCCGTTTTGCAGCATCTCACGGCTGAAAAGCCCGATGTAGGCAACCCCGCTCCACGAATACGCAAGGTACATTAACACAATGGCCAGCAAAAAGTTCGGCACGGCCATGCCAATAAAGCCGATGAACGTGAAAAGATAATCGCCGGGAGAATACTGATGATTTGCGCTGTAGATGCCAATAGGCAGCGACACAAGGTAGGTAAACAGCATCGTGATAAGCGAAACAGCCACAGTCAGCCCCAGCCGGTCCATGATAACGCTCCAGACTGGCCGGTAATAGGAAAAGGAATAGCCAAAATCACCCCGCAGAATAATGCCTCGTATCCAGACAAAGTATTGCACGTACCATGGCTTATCCAGACCATAGTTGGTACGCATCTCGGTAATCATCTCCGGCGTGAATATCTCCCCTTGTGCGCTCATTCGGGCGATATACCCTGATATGAAATCCCCCGGCGGGAGTTGGATGATGAAGAACACAATAAACGACATGATGAACACAGTGGGTATCATCAGGAGTATTCTTCGCCCTATATATTTTAGTAACTGCATAGTGTGTTACTCGCTTAAATTGCGCGCATTGCGCGTATAAAGACAAAAAACAACGCCCGCACAGAATCTTATCTGTGCGAGGCGTTGACCCCTATCACAAATTGACTATTGGGCCAGATACCAAATCGCGGGATGGGCGATTCCCAATGAACGGAACTCATCGCAGTAGATGCCGGTTTCCCTGAAGTTCCGCAGGTCTTTGTTTATCCCGATAAGCACAGGCGTGGGACTGAGAAAGGCAATCTCCCAGAGGTTTTCCTCATGGACTTTGAGGATTTCCAGAGCTTTCCGATCAACCTCAGCCCTAGTAGTGGCGGCGCGCATCTCACGGTACAGATCGATGAGATGCATTATTTCGCCGGTGGGAGTCTCACCACCCTCGCCATTGGTGGCAAACCAAGTGCCAAACGCACCGTACCACACGGTGAAGTTATTCCGTACCGGAACCAGGTTATCCGCCCGCAGCGCCACATTAACCGTAGCCATGGCGTAGGAAGAATCAAGGATCACGTTTACCTTATTAGCCTGCCGCATCTCATTGACATAAGCCGGGTCCCGAACCGCTACAGTGGCCTTGATGCCAATGTTTTTAAGGTACTTTTCAGTTAAGAGTTCCGCAGCGCGGGCACATTCAGCGCTATCGTCGCTGGTAATGATTTCTAGCGTAAAGGGCGTGTTATCACTAAAGCGGTAGAAACCGTCCGACCCCATGCGTAAGCCAACGCTCTGTTCCAGAAGCCGTTTCGCTTCGGTGGGGTTATACTCGGTCCACTTGGTTGACCATGCCTCAGAGTAGCCCATAGCGCCTTTAACTGGAGAAGATTGGGAGGGCTGAGACCAACCGTCAGACACGAGTTCGGCCATTTCTTTCCGGTCAGCGGAAATGGAGATGGCTTTGCGGAAATCCTTGTTGGCAAAGACAGCGCGGAGTTTGAGGTCTTCTGAACTCTGGTTAAATTGCAGATGACCGGTTCCTGCCCAGTTTGTGGTATCCCAGCGGAGCAGCCGGTAGCCGCCTCTATTCTGGTTCTGGTTCAGTGTAGCGATCTGGCTGAATGGAAGTCCGGGGGCAACGTCAATACTGCCGTCCATAGTCATAAGCACAACCTGATTAACGTCTGATACCCGAACAAACTGTAACTGATCTATGTAAGGAAGCTGTTTCCCTTCAGCGTCGGTTTTCCAGTAGTAGGGATTTCGTTCCATGATCATGAGATCGCTGTCCACGTTGTTCATCACCTTCCATGGTCGAACTACTGGCCGGTCAATGTTGTTCCAGTAATAGTAACCGGTCTGGCGTCCCATGGCTGCGACATCGGCAAAGCCTAGTTCCTTAGCCTTGGCTGCTGCCGCCGCTTCTCCGATGAATTCCGGCAATAAGGTCTTATAGTAATGAGCCGGAGCAAACATCCACTTGGTGTCAATGGCTACCTGCTCAAGAAAGGTGGGACTTGGGTCTTTGAATTTCACTTTGAACTCATAGTCATTCACCTTTTCCATGGTGCAGAGGCTCTGTTCGCCAGTACGGGGATTAGTGCTGTAATAGCATTGATAGATAGCGTTCCCGAAACTACGGGTGAGGATCATGTGTTCGTAGAAGAAGATGCAGTCATCGGCAGTGAAGGGGTGGCCGTCGGACCATTTCATGCCTTCGCGCAGGTAAATCGTGTATTCCGTAGCATTAGCGTTCACAATGTAGCCCTTAGCGACATTAGGCTCAACAGAACCTTGCATAGTAAAACGGAAGAGTGGCTCCTCGCCGATCATGCCGTAGTACCACTGACTCGATCTGCCGTCAAAGGTGAAGGTCAGATGATCGCCATAGGAGCCGATGCTATCCATGGTTTCGACCATAATGTTTCCCGCAGTGGGGAGACGCTGTTCCAGAGCCGGCAAAGTTTTTGCCGCTACCTTCTGCGCCAGCATACTTGCTTCCCGCTGAGAAGCCAGCGCTCGCGCCGTGGGGCTTGGCGCCTGCTGCCCTCCGCTCTGGGAAGACCCGCCCGCGAAAAGACTACCCGTCATAACCGCCATACCCACCAGCATGGTCGTCATTTTTTTGACAATGCTCATAATTCCCTCCAAAATTGTTTAAAGCGCAAAAGAGCTTTTACAATAGGATATGCGCGAATATTTCAACTGTCAACAAATTTTTTAAAAAAGTTTATGGCGCTTATGTTTCTCGAATCTACGCCCCTACAACTCGCCGCTGCTTTGTAGTGCGGCAAAGCGGCTGTTCTTGCTTGCCTCTTCCCCTTTCGGGGCTTCTCTCTTTGGCGCGGAAACTCCAAGCTTGATAGCGCAGCCATCATAAACGCTGATAAAAGACGCCCTGTCTCCACTGTCCAGCCGACTGCTTTCAAAGGTCCCGCATTGCTGTCAAGAGCCTTGTTGGTAATTTTTTTATGAAAGTATTGACAAAGCCTACAATCATTACTATACTATCAATTATGAAGATAACAGGCTTTGAGAAGCCAGCACACCAGTGGGCGGCGCTTAACACTGCTGTAACAACGCCTTCCCTCTCTATTTTTAGTCTAAATCATTCTCTGGTAAAGATTTATAATGAGTATACCTGCTCTTCCACTGGTATCACCAGCTAGGGATTCCCGTAAAGTTCATGGGGACTCCTACAAAGTCTACGGGGATTCCCGCAAAGTTTATGGGAACTCCCGCAGAGTTTGCGGGAATCCCCGCAAAGTTCATGGGGACTCCTACAAAGTCTACGGGAGTTCCCGCAAAGTTTATGGGAACTCCCGCAAAGTTCACGGGGATTCCCGCAAACACTCTCGCAGCCTCTACGAGGCGTCAAAACAGGTTATCTATATATTATATATAAGGAGTTTATATGAAAGGTCATGATTTTATACCTCAAGCAGACAATGCCTTCCTTGCTTGGGTTCGTAATTTTATTACCATTCTTCTGGCTAACTTTACAGCATGGAGCATACTCGAAGCGGATGTAACCGCGCTGCAAGGTTTGTTCGCCACTTATGAAACCAAGCTGTCCGTTGCTACATCAAGCAACCGCGGCAAGGTAGATGTTGCGGAGAAAAACATTGCTAAACAAGCGCTTATGCACGCGGTCAGGGCTTTTGTTAAGCAGCATCTGGCATGGAATCCGGCTGTGAGTCAGTCGCAACAGACGCTCTTGGGGATTACGGTTCATGACGGTGTGCGCACCAGCATACCTAAACCCCAGACCCGCCCTGAATTCAACTACAAGGTGTTGGACATCATGCGCATCCAGATCGACTTCAATGATCAGGGAAACGCAAGTCGCGCCATACCGTATGGGTATAGTGGAGCAGTGTTTTTCTACACAACAGCGGCTGCCCCGGTTGCGGATTACGAGCTTCTGGCGAAAACAGCTTTGATGACCCATTCGCCCTGGATACTTGAGCTGTCGCCTGATGCCCAAGGAAAGGTACTCTCAGGAGCCGCGCTATGGCAAAACAGAAAGGGGGAAATGGGGCCATGGAGCGAAATCCATTCTATTATTGTCCCATGAATCAGCTATTGATTACCTTCACTGCGCGGTGAAGCGCCGCAAACAAAAAAGAAGGAGTTTTATGCGCGTTATGGCGCCGCCCAAGGGAAGATAATGACCGCCATTGCGCTTTGCTTTGTTATGCTGTGTGTTGCTGCACTCAGCATAACAAGGCCGTACCTTTCAGCATAGCATAACCATTGACGAAGACCATAAATGAGTAACACTACAGTTTGACTACACAGGCAGCGCTGATTTGATAGAGCTTCACGCAATTTTAAATTTATGGCTTGACAAGACTGCGATTTTTGGGTTAAGCTAATAATCAAGTTTGAACACAAGTTCAACATTCTTACGGAGGAAAACGAATGAAGAGAAAACTTTTTTGTGTGGTAGTTGGGGTACTCGTTGCGGTAGCGGCGGTATGGGGAAGCGGCCAAAGGCAGAGCGCACAGAGCGCCGTGAAAACCTACAAGATAGGTTTTTCACCCTATGGCCTCGACCAAGAATTTCATCGCGTCATTCATGATACGATAAAGGCTGCAGTGGAGGCAAAGGGCGATGTCTTTGTCAGCGCCGACCCGGTAGGCGACTCTGGACTTCAGATCAACCAGATTGAGGATATGGTCGCCCAACAAATCGACCTCCTTATTCTAGGACCGATCAGTGGCGACGGTATTCTGCCTGCGCTCATGGCCTGTAAAGACGCCGGAATCCCAGTGCTAAACTATGATGCCGCAGTTAAAGACCAAGACCTTGTCGTCAGCTTTGTTACTTCGGACAACTACTTGGCTGGTCAGCTTGCTGGGGAATACTTCGTTAAAAATATTGCTCAAAGCGGTAAAGTTATCATGTTTAACAACCCGGACGCGGAATCGGTAAACTTGAGACAGCGCGGCTTTGAGGACGCGGTGAAGGGTACTGGCATTAGCATCGTTTATGGCGTGTATAACGGCGACCTCATCGGCAAGAGCGAGGACATGATCACTGGCAATCCAGACGCCATAGGCATTTTCGGCACAGTGAGTATTCTTTCAACAGTTGCCTACGCTTCCCTTGACGCCCGTGGGCTTGTGGGAAAGATGCCAATCATTAGTGTTGATGGAGCGCCCGATGAAAAGGCCTATATCAAATCTGGCGGCATAGTCGCCACGGCTGCCCAGTCGCCACTCGGCATCGCCAATAAAGCCGTGGAATTCGCCTACAAAGTTCTTGCCAATGAAAGCGTTCCGAAGACCGAGCAGATTAAACCCTTCATCATCGACAAGACAAACATCGACCAATACCTTAACGGCTGGCAATGAGGTAATTTGATGGCGGAACCTTCCTGGCAGGAACCTCCTCTGTTGAGGATGCGGAATATCCACAAGAAGTTCCCCGGCGTTTACGCGCTGAATGGCGTTGATTTTGATCTCCGCGCCGGGGAGGTTCACGCGCTTCTTGGGGAAAATGGCGCGGGAAAGTCCACGCTGATTAAGATACTCGGCGGCATACACAGCCGTGACGCGGGAAGCATTGAGATTGACGGGCAAAAGCTTGAGTTCCGTACAGCATCCGACGCCCAGGCCGCCGGCGTCCGTATCATTCATCAGGAACTCGCCCTTGTTCCTGATATTTCAATCGCAGAAAATGTTTTTCTTGGTAACGAAAAAATAAAACACGGCTTTATCAATTCCATAGAGATGCTGAATGAAACCCAAGCCATGCTTAACTCATTCGGGATTAAGCGCCGCGCTGATGAGCGTATCGCAAAGCTGACTGTGGCGGAACAGCAACTCGTGGAGATTGTCAAAGCGATTTCATTTAACGCGAAGATCATCGTGATGGACGAGCCAACCTCGTCCCTCTCCGACAAGGAATGTGATACCCTCTTTGAAAAAATCCGCTTCCTGAAAGCACAGGGCATCGGCATCATTTATATCTCGCACCGCTTGAGTGAGCTTGACCTCATTGCCGACCGCGTGACGGTACTCAGGGACAGCATCAACGCGGGAACCCGGAACATGGGCGAAACGAGCCGCACGGAACTTATCCGCATGATGGTAGGCCGCGAAATTGCCAGTTATTACTCACGGGACTATTGCGCCACTTCCGACGTTGTTTTAGATGTGGAAGGACTTACAAGCGACTATATCCGGGACGTAAGTTTTACCGTGCGACGAGGGGAAATCCTCGGATTCTCCGGCTTGATGGGCGCGGGACGCACTGAGACAATGCGCGCCATTTTCGGCATCGACAAAATCCACGCCGGAAAAATTTATATCAATGGGAAAGAGATAACGATTAACAATTCCGCAGACGCGATGCGCTGTGGAATCAGCCTAGTACCGGAAGACCGTAAAATGAACGGGATCATTCCGCAGGAACACATCATGTTTAACATAACCCTGAAAGTGCTCTCTTCGTTTATTCGCGGCATACTGGTAAACAGGGCAAAGGAAACATCGATAAGCGCTCATTACTTTAATGAGCTCGCGGTTAAGGCGCCGTCGCTTAATACCCTGATGGCCAATCTTTCCGGCGGCAATCAACAGAAGGTGGTGGTGGCGAGTACGCTTGCGACAAAACCTCATGTGTTGATTTTTGACGAGCCGACGCGGGGAATTGACATTGGGGCAAAGATGGAAATCTACGCCATCATGAACCGGCTCGCCAAAGAGGGCATGGCGATTATCATGGTGTCGTCTGAAATGCCTGAAGTGCTGGGCATGAGCGACCGTATTGTCGTGATGAGGGACAAAACCGTGTCCGGCATTTTGGCAAAGGAAGAAGCAACCCAGGAAGCAATCATGCGCCTGGCGGTTTTAATATAACATTCACAGACACAGAGGATGAAAATGGCTGAAGTACAGGAACAATTCACCTTGCAAAACAGACTTAAAACAGAGACCATCGAAACATTTAAGGCGAATATCGGTTTGATTATCGGGCTTGTGGTACTCTGCGTGATTGTATCGATCTGGTCGGAGTTTTTCTTTACCGGGCAAAACATGATAAACGTGCTGCGGCAAATTTCCACGAACCTTTTTGTGGCTTCCGCAATGACGATGATCCTGATCACCGGCGGTATCGATCTTTCTTGCGGCTGGGTGATTTCGCTTTCAGGCGTGCTTGCCGCTGGCGTGATGTACCGACACGGCTTGCCCGCCTTTGCCGGCGTGATGGTTGGCCTCGCAGTGGGCGCTGTCGTGGGGTTTATCAATGGCTTTATTTTGTCCCGAACCGTGCTGCCACCCTTCATCATCACCTATTCCATAGGGAGCATTTGCCGGGGCATTTCCTATATCTATAGCAATTCAGAAAATATAAGAATTGACAATGTCAGCTACCGCTGGCTGGGAACGGGAAACATTGGGCCTGTGCCGACGCCGGTCTTCTTCTTGCTGATTGTGCTGCTCATCGTGTGGCTCATCCTGAACAAGACAAAGATGGGCAGAAATATGTACGCTGTGGGCGGAAATGTACACGCCGCCGAGTATTCAGGCATTAACATCAAACGGATACGCTTGTTTATGTATGTGTTTTCCGGCATCATGGCCTCTGTCGCCGGCGTGATTCTTTCGGCGCGCACCTATTCAGGGCGCTCGGCAAACGGCAATGGCGCGGAAATGGATGCCATTGCCGCGGTTGTGCTGGGCGGCACCAGTATGCTGGGCGGAGCAGGTCGGCTTTCCGGCACGATCTTCGGCGCTATCATCATCGGCGTGCTGAATAACGGCCTCAACCTGATGGGCATGGACAGCTACTGGCAGTATGTGGCCAAAGGCGCTGTCATCATAGCCGCCGTCTATTTTGATTATTACAAAAACAGCCTGACACGCCGAAAAGTCAAGCGAGTGTTCTCTATAGGCAAAAACGATATGTAGTTTGGTATGGTATGGCCAGAAATTCGCTTTAGGGCTTGCCAGCAAGATTGAACCGCCGCCCTGTCTGTCGGAACTCCCCGAACCTAATCCCAGAGTGGAACGGAAGCGTGTAGAAAAGAATATCAGCGCTTGAAAGAACTCTACCCTGACGAATTCGCTCAGTTCTATGAGGAAGAACTAGCCAAACCATCCCCGCTTTTCCCAACTAACTTTATCAGAAAAGGCGCCGCTGACTACCTTGCGGTAACACAGATCAAAACGAAACATGGTATAACGAAGTAATCTCCTAAAACGCCAACAACAGGCTTTCATTCGAAAAGTTACATCAGCGCGTTCTAAGGCATTTCTGGAGCCATTCCAAGCTCTTACTATGACTCAAAGGTTTTAACCTATGGCTCACAAAAATGTTATTAGCGGTACAAGCGTTCCCCATCTCATCCTGTACTTGTTGACAAGTCCCCAGGCCTTGCGGCGGGGATTCTTGGTTTGATGTTCGTTGTCATCTTTTAGGTGAAGGTTCACGGTGAGCCTTCACCTGAAATGCCTGTACGCTTAATCGCTTACCGAAGTTTTGTCGCCGTAGAATTCTTTCCACTTGGCGGCGCGTTCATCTATGATGGCCTGACCACCAGAGCCAAGCCAATCTCTGTAGCCGGAATCAAAAACCGAGTCAAACTGCGCGACAGAGGCTGGGATGGCTTTGGCATAGATGGCATTTCGTTTGTTGTCAAGCACCTGACCCATGCCTTCCTCTGATTCGATAACGCCGACGTTGGCTTTGCCAAAATCGTTACGCGGCGCGGAAGCCCTCGCGTAAGCTTGCTCCACAATGCTAAGGTCAACTTCCGAATAGGCCAGCACCATAGACTTTACCTTGAGGTCTTCCGTCGGCATCTTGATGCCGTTAATCAGGGTGGTGTAGTCAATATTGTTCGGGGAGTTAATGATTTTCTCTCCGGTCGTTGCGATTCCCTGTACTGCCCCGTTGGGCATGACCTGATGGGTTACGCCTGCATCGCCGAATTGTAGGTAGAAGAGGTTTTCCTGCTTATGTATCCAGTCAAGGTAGAAGAGACTCGCCACTGGTTCTTTGTTAGACGACGGGAAAAAAACCTTACGGTCAACCATGGGACCGCTCACCTGAACATTCCTGCCTGCATTGTTAGGGAAGGAGTGAACTGCAATGAAATTGGCGTCAGGGCCGACATTGGTATGCAGGGCAGCAGTGATGCTGTTTTTACCATCACGGTAAGGCACATCCCAGTTCTGCATAAAAGCGCCTACATAGCCGGACTTCGTCAGGTTATCCTGCGTTGTGTCCCCTGAACCGTAGAGGGCAAAGTCCTTCCAAATCAAGTTTTCGTTGTACCACTTGTTGAGAACCCGCATGGCCGACTTTACCGCGATCTCATTGGCAACCGAACCCGGACGTCCCAGGTGCCGGTCATCAAAGCCGTAGATAAACCAGTCGCGGTCAGTCATGTTATCAGGGAGGAATGATACAATGAGATTCCGCGCCTGCCAGCCCACATCCTGACCCATGATAAAGGGGGTCATCATGTTCGCGTCATTTCCCAGAAGAAGCTGCGCATTGTCCCTGAATGCGCAGAGCATCTTGTAGAATTCGTCTAGGGTTGTAGGTTCGGCCATATTGAGCTTCTTGAGCCAGTCCGAGCGGACAAAGACATTTTGCCCAGCGTCATTCGATATCCTGCCTTCCAGCGCCCAGAGCTGCTGAGTCTTGGGGTCTCGGTCATAGTTGATGAACTCCTCGCCCAGCCATCCCCAAATGTTGGGGAAGAGATCAACATATCTATTGATATAGGGATTCAAATCCAAAACCCCGCCCATGTTCGCATACGCCTGAATCGTGGGATAATTGTAGGTTACACAGATATCCGGCGCAGTGCCTGCAGCAAGCAGGTTGTTGAGTTCATCAATTTCCGTCCAACGACCCACTGGCTTAAAGGTTACCGCGATGTTGTGATCCCGCAACATACCTGCCTTGATCCAGTTGGTGTAGAAGTTGTCCTCCGGTTTGGACCTGCCGCCATCAAGACCACGGTCAAACACCTCAACTGTGATCGACTTGGTCTGCTTAAACCGGTACGTGCTGCCTGACCTTTCAAGCCCAAGCTGGTTGAGTACCGTGTCGGTAATCGCCTCCTTTTGCACCACCTGCCCTGTCGCTGATGTCCCGCTTGACCGCTGAGACCCGCCTGACTGTTGAGTGCCGCCGCTCGCAAAGAGCGTCGCGCAGACAAGAGTAACCATGAACGTCACTGATAGAACTTTCTTCATAATTCTATCCTCCTTGAATATTTTATTCCTTCACCGCGCCAAGAGTGGCGCCGGTAATGAAATACTTTTGGAGCCAGGGATACACGATAAGAATCGGTACTGTGGCGAACATCACCGAAGCAGCCCGCAGGGTTTCCCCCACGCCCGGGGTGGTAAAACCTTCCTGAGTGGCTGTTTCCATGCTATTAGTGGTATTGAGAATGTTGTAGAGCAAAAGCTGTATGGGAAAGAGATCACGGTTCTTCACATACATCAGCGCATCGGAAAAACCGTTCCAGCGGCCCACCGCGTAAAACAGAGCCAGGGTTGCCAGCACTGGGGTTGACAGCGGCAGGTATATGCGGAGCAGCACCTTTAGGGGACCCGCACCGTCGATCTCTGCTGATTCCCGAAGGCTTGTAGGTATGCCAAAGAGAAAGCTCCGCATGATAATCATGTTAAAGACCGAAAGGCAGTTCGGAATAATGAGTACCCAGGCTGTATCAAGCATATTGAGGGACTTCAGGAGTAGATAGGTCGGAATCGTACCCGCGCCAAAGTACATAGTGATAATAATCACTGTGTTGATAATCTTTCGTCCTTTGAGTTGATCGTAGATCAAAGGATAGGAGCAGATAGTCGTCATGGTGAGGGACAGCAATGTGCATACCACCGTAAGGAAGGCGGTCCACCAGAGGGAACGTATGTAACGAGCGTCGTTCAGGATGGTCGTATAGGCGTCAAAGTTAAGTCCCACCGGAAGAAGCGTTACCTGATTCCGCACAAGGGCATTAGCGCCGGAAAGCGAGCGGGCAAGCAGGTTTACCATGGGGAGTATGCAGATGAGAATCAGACCCACACAAAGGATAGTGATAAGAATATCCCCTGCTGTAATCGGATTTGCGCTCAATATCTTAGTTCGTGTCTTCATGTCAGCTCCTACCAGATACCACGCTCGCCGAACTTCTCGGCGAATGCGTTTGCGCTGAGTACAAAGGCAAGTCCCACCACAGACTGGAAGAGTCCTACTGCTGTTGCCAAAGATACCCGCATAGCCTTGATACCGTACTCGTACACAAATATGGAAAGTACATTGGAAACATTGTTGACCAGATCATTTTGCAGGGTATATGGTCGGTCGAACTCGGAGCCTACGATACGGCCTAAGCTCATAATCAAGAGGATGATGATAGTCGGCTTGATGCCAGGTAGGGTGATGTGCCATATCTTGCGGAAACGGCCTGCGCCGTCCACTGTGGCGGCTTCGTAGAGTTCTGGGTTGATGCTCGTGATGGCGGCAAGGTAGATGATCGTGTTCCAGCCTACGCTTTGCCATATCCCCAGAAAGATGTAGGTAAAGACCCAGTGAACCGATTCATCCAGGAAATGGATTGGCCCAAGCCCGATTCGGCCCAAGACGATATTGACCAAGCCCTGAGTCGGCGGGTTGGGCGCGAAGAGCCGCAGGGCCAGGCCGGAAATGATGATCCACGAAAGGAAGTGAGGCATATAGGCCACAGTCTGGGTAATCCGCTTGAATGTCCTGAAACGCAGTTCGTTTAGCAGGATGGCTAGGATGACAGGCGCAGGGAAACCTAAAACCAGGTCAAGAAGGTTCAGCATCACTGTATTCCACAAGGCATAGAGGAAATCCCTGTTCTGAAACGCCTTGATAAACCACTCAAACCCGTGGTTAGCAGCCCAAGGCACTTCCCAGACCGGCTTCAGGAAATTATTCTGCTTAAAGGCGATGAGGATGTTCACCATAGGCGCGTAACGGAACACGAGGAAGAACACAATCGGCGGCAAAAGCAAAAGATACAGCACTCCGTATCGCTTGAGGTAAACAAACCCTCCGGGTTTAGAATTGGCAGTCTTATCTGGCATATTAGCCTCCTCTTGTATAATGAAATAAGTATATCATGGGTTTCACACTGTTATATAAAAAATTTCAGAAATGTAGGTATAAATTTGAGAAAGACTAGCGCTATGTTCATGTAGACACGGCGCCAGACTCTAAACTCTTCCCTATATGTATGTTTAGCAAGCCCAGAGTGCGACAGTGCGGCGCGCCAAAAAATGCCCGTAGAAACGCTGCGGGCTTGTGGCGCGTTTTACAGAAAAATACAGCAAGGGGAAACGCAAAGACAGGACCTTGTGGCAAGGCACGCGCAATAACGCGGTTCCAGTGTCAGCAAAACGCCATGGGTTCCGAACCGCTCGGCAATGCAAGGGACAGCAGGAAACGATTGATTCAAGCTATAAGCCTCTGGCTTTAGTCATGGGATTCTAATAAGTCGACCGCGATAATCTATCGCGGTCTCCCTACATGAGAAAAGAAAATGAGCTAATACATAAATTCTCTTGCTAGAAAAATGAGTCTTTATCCAAGGCCAACTTTCGCTATTTACGACGCGGACTAGGATTGCTCATGCGACTCAAACCAGCCTAAGCTACTTCTTAGGCGCCGCTGCAGGTGCTGCAGGCGCAGCCGCGGGCGCTGCAACTGCAGCACTGGTTGCGCCAGCGGGCAGAGCTTTGGGCTTTGCAACTACAGACACTTTCGCAATAGCAAATTTACCATTTGCGCTCGCGCCAGTATAAGGGATCGTTACTACTGTTTTGGCAGGGACATCAATAGTTGTAGGCTCTTTACCTGCAATGGTATATTGCACGGTCTGAGCCTTGTCAGTATTGTTGGTAAGACGAACATTCGCTTTGCCCGATACCTGTACCCATTCAATAGTACAATTTCCACTAGTAACAGCGCCAGTACCAGCAGGAACAGCCGCCTGAGCCATTACAAAACCGCATGCTACAAAAAATAGCACTACTACTCCTAAAAGAGATCTTCTCATATATAACTCCTTATCTATAACTTAGCATACAAGAAAATGAATGTCAATACATATTAAAAAAAAATCCACAACAGTTACAATGAGTGTTGTGGTGGGAAGCGGCGAACACTTCCACCACAACACTAAGCGCTTTAGCAGATAAGCGACTATTCTACCTTGAACTTGGAAATCTCGTTGACCAGAGTATCAATATGTTCTTTGTTAGCGTTGCTGAGTGTACTGACCTCATTCACCGCTACGTTCACCTGATCCGCGCCTTTTGATATCTCAGTAACCCCGTTTGAAACCTCAGCAGTGAGGGAGCCAAGATTCTCACTTTCACCGATAATCTTCTTGCTTCCTGAACGCATTTGAGTAGAACTATCCCGCACTCGCTGGGTAATATCATTGAGCCGGGCAATAACATCAAGTACCTGCTGGCCTCCGTTTTGCTGTTCTTCCATTGCGCTGCGGATATTCTCCTCCTGCCGAGTCACCACCTTAACTCCCGAATCAATCGCCTCGAAACGCTCCAATACCGCGTCAGTGGATTTCATAATCTTGTCAATAGAAGTCTTTATTTTTTTCAACACTCCAGCGATAGTCTTTGACTGTTCTCCAGAAGATTCCGCAAGCTTACGAATCTCATCAGCCACCACCGCAAATCCCTTCCCCGATTCGCCAGCATGGGCAGCCTCAATAGCGGCGTTCATGGAAAGCAGGTTCGTCTGGCTGGCGATGTTCTCCATCACTGCGGTAATTTCAAGCAAGCCTTCGGATTCTTTGGCAATCTCCTGAATATCTGTGGAAACTTCCTCAAGGCTTGTACGTCCCAGTTCAGAAGCAGAGGCAAGATGCTTCACGTTTTCTACATTCTTGATTAAGGTTTGAGTAACCGAATTAATATTGGCAATCATCTCTTCTATAGCCGACGAAGACTGGGAGATGTTAGAACTCTGATTCTCAATATGCTCGTTAAGTTCGCCTATATTATTGGTAATCTGCTTCATTGTGGAACTGGTTGTAGAGACGCTGCCGGACTGATTAACAACCTGATCGTTAATATTTTGAATATTAGCGGTGATTTGGTTCATGGCAGCGGCAGTCTCGTTCATATTAGTGGATAGTTCAGTGCCGATGTGCAACAATGAGCCGGACTGTTCCTTAATTATCACAACAAGGGCTTTAATCTTATCAATGGTAAGATTAAAATAATGAGCCATGTCCCCAATTTCATCCTTGCTGTGGATGGTGATTCGTTTGGTCAGGTCTCCTTCCCCTTCTGATATATCCTTCAGCATAGAACCAACCTCAATGATGGGCTTTACAATAGTGCCGGCCACCATAAAACCCACTATTACAGAGGCAATAGTAGCCACAATAGCAAGGATAATGGAAAATTGAATCATCGCATTTACCTGAGCAAGGACCGTATCTTGAGGTACTGAAGCCATTATGGATAACGCCGTAGCAGAATCTCCAACATAAAAAGGATAACTTACTATATATCGATTTCCATTATTTAGGAGTAAAGGCTTCCCGCTTGAGATGGAATTCAATACTTGCCTTACCCCATTTGCCTCTAAAGTAGCAAGAGACGTCTGCTGAAAATTAGAACCAATCAAGGCAGGATCATAGTGAGCCATTACCGTACCGTCGTTAGAAATGAGAATAGCATTGCCAGTCTCAAAAGGTTTAATTGCGGCAACCGCAGGCTGGAAAACCGACATATCAACATTAATGCCCACAACGCCGACCACCTTACCATCAGTCCCTACCACAGGGACAGATACATCGACAATATAGGCGTTTTTACCGCCAACCACCATGGTATAAGGATTTCCTACGGTTTCTTTATTACTGAGATTGGCTAAGACTTGCCGATAGTTCGAATAGACGCGGCCCTCTATGTTCCCTGAAACTCTTGTGTACCATGAGATATACTGGCCGCTTGTATTCTCTCCCTGAGGATCAGCATAAAAATCATCCATCTCGTCCAGAGCGTTAGGCAGCCACAATGAATAGATGCCAATAAAATGCTCGTTCGCAACAATAAGACCATACATTATATCGTCATACCGAGAACGCCTTTCAGCGGGATCTATCATTGCATAGCTCCCCATGATCTGCGCCACGGTTCGCGCCGCCTCTATGTATTGTTCATACCGGCGTTGAATATCTGTTGCGGTCTGCCCAGCGATGCTCATCAAATTATCTGTCGCTGCTTCAGTCTGCAGCTTACTAGATCGGTTTAACGTAATACTTGATAAGATTACAACAACAAGCATTGCAATAATACCTACCATTAAGGACAATTTAACTCGTATTTTCATAACAAACTCCTCAAGACGAAAGTGGCTGGCAACCCAGTTTTTTATTATACACAGAATATACTCAAACTAAGACTTCTGTCAAGCAAAATCAGAAAAAAACAAAGTATGCGGATAAATTTTAACTTTTCAAACGTCGCACATCTCAAGGTCTTTACAGACGATGTTCTCTCTGGCGACAAAATCCTTGATCTCAGCGTGGATACGCCTAAAGGGAAGCTCATCCTCAAAGGATATGAAGATATTCCGCTGCTCAGGGTTGACCTGTAGACGCATGGTATAGGTTTGCCTCTTTTCAGAGGTATTGCCGGCAATACTCACAACAGCATTAGATTCGGTCTTCAGCGCCTTCGTCTTTTTACGGAGGCCAGCGCGGGTAAGCGTTCCCTCTCTCCGTTGTTCCAGCAGATTGCGACGTTCTTCCCAGTCAGCTATACCTTTGGTCTCCACAACGTCCTGAATGGTTCCGCCAGGAGACGTGATGAAAGCCTGAAGCTCTGGATCACGCTTGATTTCATTAACCCCAATGAAGATGAACTTGATATATGATTCTGACTTACCCATTATTTCAGCAATCTGTTTTATGCTAAAACCCTGCTCCTTCAAAGCAGTCAGGGCTGTGAAAAGCTCGTGCTGGTTTAAGTCCACCCGCTGGACATTTTCTATAAGCTGGATAATCGGGATGTTTTCAGCGTCTGAAATGATACATCGAATGTAGTGAAACTGTTCGGGACTTTCCTCATGGAGCGCCCGGTATGCGAGAAAGCGCCGATGTCCAGTCTTGACCACGTAACTCTCCCCGTCTTTGTATACCGTAATGGGCTGCAAGAAGCCATACTGACGTATGCTTGCCTTCAGTTCGTCTATCCCCTCATATTCCCTGCGGATATTCTGTCTGATGACGATCTCCTCAATGGGAATATCCTTGACCGATATAGGAACTGAGCGGCTATCCTTAATTCCTATATACTGAGCCTTATCCAAAATACTAAACTCCGCCATACTTATACCCCCTCGTGTCAGAACCCCATGCCTAAAGCTAAGGGCTTGTAGTTTGCTCTACAAAGTTTTTGCCCTATCCAAGAGTCGGCGCTTTCATGTCCACAGACCTTGTTTCCCCGCACTGCACGGGTATGAACTTGTATACTAGGCTATCTTTATCTCAATGTCAACAAAAAGATTTTACAGTAGGTGCGATACTAGCCGGGCATCAAACAAAAGCAAAGCCTTGCAGCGCTCCGCTGCTTGGCGGCGAAATTGTCTGAGCTTGCCTACTCCCTTCACTCTTCTGCTTGGAACCTTCTAATTCAATAGTATAACCCTCGTAGCTGTTCATAAAAGACGCCCTGTCCCGCAGGTTGAGGCGGTCATACAGAAACCTCACGCGCTTTTTTACCGAACTAAGGCTGATAGTCTGTTCATGGGCAATACATTCATACTTCTTTCCATTAAGTATGGATTGAAGTATCCTAACATCACGCGGACTGAACATCGGCTTAGGCAGCAGGAGTTTGTTCTCCTGCTCTTTACTCTTTGCCGTATCTGCATTGAGGTTCTGGATAGATACGTGTTTTTGAATTCTCTGACTGTACTGATATTCAAACCGTCTGTGAAGCTCTCGGTACCAGTCATAAAGCTGTTCCTCAACCCCAGATTGGCCGCCAGAACCAGAACCGCCAATGAATCGACAACCACAACGACAATCAGCATAGGCGACCATGTCTACCTCTTCCATTGCAGGCGCGGCATACTTCCCGAACATAATAAACATACTTCAAATCTCCTTTCACTGCGGGGCGAACATCACCCCGCGTTTGATTTTATTGTACTACCTAGTTCTTCTTATTATGACATTTTATCCGGGCTGCTGTCTAGGGATTTACATGACAGGGACACGCTTGTCAAGCTCTTGCCGCAGAGCAGCCGCGCTTCAGGCTCAGGCATTGAGCGGATTGTATTGATGTCTTTGCCGGTCTTCTTCCTAAATCAGGTGTCAGAGACAGGCTCCAGCGGCGGCGCTGACAGGCGGCGTCAGACGTGTCAGACAAGAGCAAGACGTGCCGCCCAGTCCGCTGGGTCAGCGCGGGAAATCGGGTGTCAGAGACAGCATACCGACGGCGCTGACAGGCGGGCGTCAAACAAGCGCAAGACGCGCCGCCCAGTCCGCTGGGTCAGCGCGGCTGTTGTCGAGACAGTGCCGCTAAGCGTTCCCCCTAAAGTGATGGCGCCTGTTTCGGAGCTTAAATCCGCTCCCAGGGTGATGGACGTGGCGGCGTCCAGGGTAATTGCCCCGGTTCCGGTAGTTACCTTGACGGCGGCGTTTACCGCGAGTGTGCCTGCGGAGTCAATGTCAATGTTCCCGCCGGCCGCGGAAATCTCGCCGCCTGTCGTTATATCGCCTGCGTGGTTTATCGTTACGTCGCCCGTGCCGGTTGCCGTAATCGTACCGGCTGTCCCGCTGGCATTGATTGTAAACGTGGATGTTCCCGTTCCCGTGGAGGAAAAAGCGTTCCCCGACGCCGCGCTTACCTCTACCGGGCCATTAATGGCTACAGGCCCCGCGCTCGCTATGCTGACCGTAGCGGCGTTCATGGCGGCGGATACGGTTACGCCGGCGTCCGCGCTGCTTACCGTTACGGATGCAAGGGCGGTTCCGCTTCCCACAGCGCCGCCGAAAGTTACCGAACCCGTTCCCGCCTCAAGAGTCAGGGCCTGGGATGAGGTGTTGGAAACCGTTCCGTTAAAAGCTATGTTGCCGGCCCCCGCGCCGGTTGTTAGGGTAAGCTGGCCGCCTAGATCGGTTATGTTCCGCGTAAAGGTAATATTGCCCCCAGCGGTTGTTAGTGTCAGCGCGGCTGTTGTCGAGACAGTG
This sequence comes from Treponema sp., assembly GCA_031258505.1. GTDB lineage: Bacteria > Spirochaetota > Spirochaetia > Treponematales > Breznakiellaceae > JAIRMT01. The sequence goes on along the minus strand of JAIRMT010000063.1, from coordinate 13 downwards.
CCGCTAAGCGTTC
>JAIRMT010000060.1 GCA_031258505.1 Treponema sp. | reverse complement strand
AGCGCTTAGGAAAGCGCCCTCAATGCGGCGCGTACCGTCCTTAGCGGCGATGTAGTAGGCAAGCAAAACGCGGTTGTCTTTGAGTTGAACCGCGTGAGTATAGCCGAGATCGCCGCTGGGCGCGTCAGCAACAACAACAAATTCCGGCGCAGCGGCAAGGTCGCTCAGTTCAGCGTCGCAGACCTTGGCGCGTATGCCGAAAGGGGCGCGGCGATAACCATAGCTCACAAAGACTTTGCCATTACGGAGCTGAAGCGCGTGAAAAGGGTTACTGCCGAAAATGCCGGGGATTTCATACGCCTGACTAAAAGTCTTGCCATTGTCAGTAGAAACCGAAATGTGCAGGTTGAGGTAGGTAGATTCAAAGTCAACGCCCGTTTTCAAAAAATCACTTTGAGTACGAAAGAGGCTGATGAGCCGCCCGCTTTGTGTACGGAACAGCGCTGGTTCCAGAAAGTTCTTTTCACGGTCAAAGGCTGTTTCGCTCAGGAAGCGCCAGCTCTCCCCCTTATCCAGTGATTCCATAAGGCCGCAACTTGCCAGCCAGCCAATTTCCTTTACCCCATAGAATGGTAACAGCAATCTGCCGTCCGGCAGCTCCACGATGTTGCCGCGCACTGCCGAACCCGGCACATAGCCTTCCGGCTGTATCACCGGCAGGTGCCGCCATGTCCTGCCCTTGTCGTCGGACACGCTGACACTGAAACCTATATTAAAAGTATCTGAGGCGGGAAGACCACCGGAGGCGGTGCGACTCCTGCCGTAGCGCTTGAACAGCGCCTCGCCCCAGACCCTACCGCCCTCACCCTTTGGCGCAAACTGCCAGCGGAAGCAGGTCATCAGCACCCGCCCGCCGCTCAGTACCGTTACACAGGGGTCTTGTTCGCTCATGTCGTCATCCAGCACGGTATACGGCTCGGTCAAAAAAGTTGCGCCATTGTCCTTTGACACAATGAACACATCCTTTGCCGTAGGGTCGATATGCGTAACTGTGCCGCCGTCTTTCTGCCGGTCTTTGGCGTGCCGGAAAAAGCAGGCAAGCGTGTCATTATCCAGCCATGCGAGGTTAGGGAAGGACACATATTCCCCATCGCAATAGAGCGCCTTTCGCTCAAGTAGTTCCATAGCAGCCTCCGCCACACAATACAGTAATTGCCACTCATCTTCCTCCAAAAGAAACTAGTATCTTTCCAGAGGAGAAACCTTTCCATCACCCTTTGCAATCCGGCATAGAAGGTGTTTCAAGCAAGCAGTTCATGGATGCCGGAAACCACCGCAACTGGTGCCAGAGGCCGCTGCTCTTTGTCGGGCGACTCAGCGGAAGCATTGCCGCCCGGATAGAACTGCAAGTATGCCAGGAAACGCCTACGGGAACACCCCCCGGATATTCTTGGCTTTGGCAAGTTTGGAAATAGCCAGCATGTAGGCAGCGATGCGGAAGGACACATGGTGTTCCTTAACGATGTCCAGTACCTGGCCAAAACTGCGAATCATGACTTTTTTCAGAGTCTCGTTTATCTGTTCCTCTTCCCAGGTGAGTTCCTGAATATTCTGCACCCACTCAAGGTAGGACACGACCACGCCGCCGGCATTGGCAAGGATGTCCGGCAGGATGACCACCCCTTTCTCGTTCAGGATTTCGTCCGCTTCCACTGTGGTAGGACCATTGGCGCCTTCCACGATGAGTTTTGCCTTTACCGCGCCGGCAAGCTCCCCGGTGATCTGGTTTTGCAGGGCGCAGGGAATCAGCACATTGCAGTCGCAGGTGAGGAGTTCCGTGTTGGAGATTTTTTTGACGCCGGAGGCAGTGTAGCCTTCCAGGGAATTGCCGGAGGCGGCCTGATAAGCGAGAATGGCGGGAATGTCCAGGCCGTCGGAGTTGTAGTAAGCGCCGGATATGTCGGCGATTCCCACAACCCTGTAACCCAGTTCGTAAAGCAGCTTTGCCGTTACGCTGCCCACGTTTCCCATGCCCTGTATCGCAATTCGGACGTTTTCTTTGGGCATATCGAGGTATTTCAGTATCTCCCCGGTTACGATACTCACCCCGCGGCCAGTCGCTTCGACCCGCCCCACGGAACCGCCTATTTCAATGGACTTGCCGGTAACTACGCCGGGAACCGTGTAGCCGTGGAGCATACTGTAGGTGTCCATAATCCAGCCCATAATTTCCGCGTTAGTGTTTACGTCAGGCGCGAGGATGTCCTTTTCAGGACCGATGATCGGCAATATTGACGCGGTAAAACGGCGGGTTACGCGCTCCAGTTCCCCCCTGGACAATTTGGCTGGATCGACTTTTACCGCGCCTTTGGCCCCGCCGTAGGGCAGGTTTACCACCGCGCATTTGAAAGTCATCCACGCGGCCAGGGCCTTTACCTCGTCGATGTCAACTTCTTCGTGGTAACGGATACCCCCCTTGCAGGGGCCGCGGCTGCTAGAATGTTGCACCCGGTAGCCTTCAAAAAACCTGATGTCGCCGTTATCCATCTTGACTGGAATAGCAACTTTCAGTTCCCGTTCGGGATACTTTAGGGTTTCGTAGTCGTTGCGTTCAAGACCAAGTTTTGTTGCAGCCAGTTCAAGGACATGCAACATGTTTTCGTAAGGATTGTATTTTTCTGTCATAGATTTTTTCTCCTATACAAATAAGATAACAATATAAAACGCAATTTGCAATAAAAAAGTAAGTTTCACCCTGCGGCCGGGCCAAAGTCCTGTCCTACTCTTGAGGGACTCACCCCTATATGCGTTTATTTTAACAATCATAACGGCAAATAAGGTAAAGCAAAGAGGAGAAAACGATAAATTTTTGATACAAAAACCTCATTTGCCTTCTTTGCGCTCATGGTTAAAACCTAAATAAACGCATATAGGTTCCCGCAGGGCGGTTTCAGAACTTTTTCTTGTTCTCCAGCGCTTTAACACCCCGCGTCGATTGAATAGCTGCGGTTTTATTCTGATTAACCAGCATAACCGCAGACATGGCGAACTCTCAGGGAACGAGGGCGTTACGTGAGTGAGACGTAACGAAGTGCGGTCCACGGGAGGCTTTCCCCTCTGCTTCCCTCACTACTACCCATTCCCTGCTAATTGTTCCTAATCCCTACTTCCACTTTTTCATGTCAAGCTCATTCATAGATTTGGCCACTACGGTGGTGCAGGCGAGGTCGCCGGTAACGTTGAGAGCGGTGCGGCCCATGTCCAGCAAAGCGTCGATGCCGAGTATCATCGCGTAAGCGCCGGCTACGGCGCTGCCGGCCGTAACCGGAAGTCCCACCGAGTCGAGTACCAGGAGGAGCATAATGGCCCCTGCGCCGGGGACTCCGGCGGTTCCTATACTGGCCAGGGTCGCGGTAACTACAATGATGCCCATTTGGGGAATGGAGAAGCCGTAGCCCCAGACCGAGAGGGCGATGAAGGTGGCGCAAACGCCCTGATAGATCGCCGTGCCGTCCATGTTTATCGTAGCGCCGAGCGGGAGTGAGAAGGAGTAGATGTCCTTGGGGACGCCCAGGTTCTCCGCTGCTTCCATGGTAACAGGCAGGGTGCCGTTGGAACTGCGGGTTACAAAGGCCGTGATGAACGGGTCCTTGGCGTCTTGGAAGTAACGTTTGATGGGCAGTTTGGCAAGAAACTTGACCATGCCGAGGTATACAAGGATGATGTGCAATGCGTAGCCGATAAAGCAGGCCACCGTTACAATGCCGAGGCTGCCCACTACCTTGGGGCCATTGGTAGCAAAGACCACAGCCACCAGCGAAAGGACGCCGATGGGAGCGTACTGCATGATCCCTTTGATGATGAGCATCATCACTTCGGCGACGCCGTCGAAAAAGTTGTACAAAACCGAGGCGGCGTGTTGCTTGCGCTCATCACCGGAGATGCGGAGGAAGGAGATAGCGATACCGATGAGTAGCGCGGCGAATATAACCGCCAAAACCGTCTCGTTGACAAGGGCCTGCATAACACTCGTAGGAACGATGTTAAGCAGCGTTGCCGCAAGGCTCGGCGCGGCAGCTTCTCTGGCCGCGGCATCCGCCACATTCGCAAGCTCCGCCGAAGGGCGGAAAACCGCCCCCATAGCAAGGCCGATGAAAACGGCCACTGCAGACGTTACCAGGTAGAAGATGATAACCCGCAGACCCACTCTGCCGAGATTGGCTGGGCTGACCGAAGATGCGCCGACAATCAGCGTAGACACAATAATCGGCATCATAATCATCTTGAGCAGGCGGACAAAAAGATCGCCCAAGGGCTGTATCCAAAGGATTTTTTCTTTGAATACCAGACCTAGGATGACGCCCAGCACTAGCCCGATCAGAATCCGGTAAAGCAGGTTAAAATCAAAATACCAGCTATACCACTTTTTCGCGGAACTTTTTCCACTCATGAGAACCTCCTAACAATTAACCAGTGATGTATAATCATAGATTTGAAACCCGCGCTTGTCAATATAGAAAATATCTCAAATTTACATCATAAGAGGCTGTTCCAAAACCTGCCCGGCGCGAATCTTCAATGGACAAGCCCAAGCCGCAGACTAACGTCCGAACGGGCCATTCATGGCTCAGAATAAAGTATCCTTGTCCAGAAATGAGCCATTCCGCCTATAAACTTGACAGTAGAAATCGATATTCGCTTGTACGATGTTGTAATTCTCATCCCAAGCATGGGGCAACATCTGCAACCGATAAAACAGGTAGCTCTGGCGATATTGTCAATGGTAAAAGCCTGATTATGATAACCAGAGTATGAAAGGGATACGGTATACGCTTTCGCTGGGATTTGAGGAGCATAGCGAGACCATTTTCAAGCTGCTTAATGACCAAGGCTATTCAGAGCCTCCTGCTTCCACGAACCAGTTGATTTCTATGCGTTGTCCTGGCGAGACGTTGTTGCGTGTTGACAAGCTGTTTATGAGCCTTATATTATATGCGGACGCTGAGAGGCGTCGTATAATCGGAGGTTTTTATGGAAAAGAAACTGCTTTCGGTCAGGTCGATTGTCGCCATTGGAATTGGCGCGGCGATCATGTTCGTGCTGATGCGCTTTGTGGCGATTCCGTCTGGTGTGCCAAACACCAATCTCAACCTATCAAGCGCGATTGTCGCCCTGTTCGCGGCAATCTTTGGGCCGCTGGTGGGGCTGCTCATCGGTTTCATCGGACACACGCTGACCGACCTTACTTGGGGCGGAGTCTGGTGGAGCTGGGTCATTGCCGACGCCTTTTATGGACTGGCGATTGGGCTGTTCTGGAAACTCTTCGCCATTGAAGATGGGAACTTTGGCGTTAAAAAGATCGTACTGTTTAACGTTGTCCAGATCGCGGCAAATGCGGTAACGTGGATCGGCGTTGCCGCCACCCTCGACGTACTCATCTACGCAGAACCGGCTGACAAGGTTTACCTGCAAGGCGTTGTTGCGGCGGGGATGAACAGCGCAGTAACGCTTGTTCTGGGTACAATTCTGGCCGCAGGCTATGCGCGTACCAGAACTAGAGCGGGCAGTCTACGTGAGGACGCCTGACAAGGCGCGGCTCTTGACGGCGGGCGTGGATAACTGCGCGCGCCGTGTCAGTTACATTCTTTACCAGTTTGAGGACAGCCTTTCCTCTAACTATCATCAGGAAAAAAAAGGCCGCTGCATACTACAATTCCAACATTGCCACAGACGTAATTCCCTTCTGATCTATATGATAGGTCTTGATTTCAAATGCTTTGATCGTATCAATATGCTAGATATTCAGAACCAGTATGGACAGGATGAATTACAGATTGTTCCCTGAGACTCGAAGACGCGGATGATGTACGCGGACTCGTTTTCCTCATACTGACTCATGACGCAGGAAGAAAAAACGGTAAGAATTGGTCATCGAATGGACGCTAATATACGCGAATATGTCATTTCTCTAAAGAAGATTCGCGTTCATTCGCGTCATTCGATGATCTTTTTCTTTCCGGTGCGTAAGGTGAGATAGTAACGTGTCTGACCTTTATTGTTTTGTTTGTTTGTTTATTTGTTCCACGCGCTCACATGAAACGCGACAGCGCCCTTACCCTCCTTGGGGCGTAAAACTGGGGCGCGGGGGATTTGTTCACCCGCATACGATACGCTTTCAAGGAGAAAGCTTCAATCGCCCGCCATTCATGCTAAACTTGACCCACGGATTCATAACGATACTCCCGATAAGCCAGCAACATACACCGCTTCATTAACCCGCTCCATAAAATAAGGCGTATACCTGCCCGCGTATGAGGCAGCTACTCGCCCGCGTATGAGGCAGCTACTTAGCACATATCAAGGGGAAAAGTTGTGGGTCAAGTTTAGCTCATGGCGGAGATTCTTTATTAAACATCAGCATACATTTTCCTTGACAAGCGGGTAAGGGTATTTCAATATAGAGAAAGATTTTATACATACCTTTCTTTATTAGGAGAACTGCTTAATGGCTTATACGACTGACCTCATCAGAAATGTTTCCATAGCCGGTCATGGCGGAACCGGTAAAACTAGTCTGTTTGAACATTTGCTCTTCACCGGCGGCGTGATTTCTCGCGCCGAAACGGTTGAGTCGGGCAAGACCACTAGTGATTCCACGCCGGAGGAGATTGAGCGGAAGATATCGATTCATGCGGCGCTGGCGCATATTGAGCGCAATGGCAAGAAGATCAACCTTTTTGATACACCCGGCTCTTCAGACTTCACCGGCGACGTGATCCTTACATTCCGGGCATCGGAGTTTGTCCTGCTCGTGGTGGATGGCCGCGTTGGGGTGCAGATAGAGACGATAAAGCTCTGGCGTAACCTTGAAACGCGAGGAAAACCACGCGGGTTCTTTATAAACAAGCTTGATGAGGAGCGGGCTGACTTTAACAAAGTCCTCGCGGACCTGAAAGAAAAGCTGAAGGTTGACGCCGTGCCGATTACGCTGCCTATGGGCGTGGGCGGCGCGTATAAGGGTGTGATCGACGCGCTGAACGAGAAGACGTACCTGCTTCAGGGGCAGGAGCAGCTTGAGAAAGCAGGCGAGATTCCCGCCGAGTATCAGGAACAGGCCGCCGCCGCCAAAGAACGACTGACTGAGGCTGCCGCTGAGGGTAATGATACGTTCATGGATAAGTATCTGGAGAACGGCTCGCTTGATAACGCGGAAATTGAGCGTGGGTTGATTGAGGCGCTGGCTGAACACAAGATTGTTCCGGCCTTCGCTGGTTCAGCCCTGAAGAATTCCGGCCTTATCCCGCTGTTAGACTTCTTTGCCCGCATTGCCCCAGCCCCCAGCAGCGCTAAAGATGTAGGCATTGACGCGGAAGGGAAGGAGCTTGCGATTTCAATTAACGCTGATAAGCCGCTCTCCGCTCTGGTTATCAAGACGAATTACGACCAGTTCTCAGGTAAGCTCTCCTGGCTCAAGGTCTTTGAGGGGAAACTGAGCGCTGATTCCGAGGCGTTTAACCTGTCGGAAAACAAAAAGGAACGCATCGGCAAGCTCTATATCTGTCAGGGTAAAAGGCTGGAGGAAACACGGGAACTCTACGCTGGCGATGTAGGTATCGTTGCCAAGTCCCTGTCCTTCAAGACCAACGATACGATCACCGCTGGGGATAATTCCTTCCATTATTTACCACTGCGTCTCCCTGAGCCGGTTCACTCGGTGGCGGTCAGTGCGGTCGCCAAGAAGGATGACGACAAGCTGGGCGAGCAGCTTCTGCGCGCTTCTGAGGAAGACCGGACCTTCCGCTATGCCTTCAATGTCGAGACAAAAGAAACCGTGATCTCTGGCATGGGCGAGCTTCATGTCAACATGATTCTGGACAAGATCAAGGTAAACCAGAAGATTGAGGTGGAAACCCACGTTCCCCGCGTGCCTTATCGTGAGACCATCACGAAAAAAGCGGGCGCTGAGTACACTCACAAGAAGCAGACCGGCGGACATGGGCAGTATGGCAAGGTACTGATTGAGATTGCGCCGCTTCCGCGCGGCGAGAACTACAATTTCATCAACGCGATATTCGGCGGCGCTGTTCCCAAGAACTTCATCCCAGGTATTGAGAAGGGCATTGTCGAAGGTATGGCGCGGGGTACTATGGCTCAGTACCCAGTTGTTGACGTTGAGGTGAAGCTGGTTGACGGCAAGTATCACCCGGTTGATTCTTCGGAACTCTCGTTTAAGCTGGCTGCGCGTAACGCTTTCCGTGAAGCCATGAAGCAGGCAAACCCAACGCTCCTTGAGCCAGTGATGAACCTGACGGTCTTTGTTGAGAACCAGTACCTGGGCGACGTGATGAGCGACCTCTCTGGTAAACGCGGCAAGATTCTTGGGCAGGACTCGGTTGGCGGCATTGAGGAAATCCGCGCACAGGTTCCGCAGGCAGAGCTTCTCCGCTACTCCATTGACCTTCGTTCCATAACCAGTGGAACTGGCTCGTTCAGTATGGAGTTTGACCACTATGCGCCGATCTCCGGTCGTATTGCCGAAGAGGTCATAAAGGCGGCGCAGGCGTTCAAGGTGCAAGAGGCCGAAGAATAAGTTTCTGTATATGAAGATTATCGAGATAACAAAAACAGGCGGGGCTTCTTCGCGGGTTCGTTTTGAGGACGGAACTGAGGAAGCTGTGCCTAATGCTTGCGCTGTAGTGGGCAAGGATTACATCTCGGCAAAGATGCTCACGCGCCACGCCGAGTATGCCCGCTACGAAGGCGAGCATATCCTTGCCCAGTTCTACAAGGGTCAGGTGAGCATACGTAACAAGGACAACATCTGTAGCGCTACGATTGCCCGTAACAAGAAGACGCGGCGCGCTGTCAAAGTGTGGTGTTCATTCCTGAGCGAAGTATCCAAAAGCGATAGCTTTGGCACGGCGCTTGACTACTTTGAACGCCACGGCATCAAAATGCTTGTCTCTGGTTAGTCGCGCTTTGTAAATGTACCTTGCTGGCGCTTGACAGGTTTCCCCTCGGTCTATAGGCTTCTCCTATGGGAAAGTTTTTTACCTGTGTTGTGGCAGGCTTGACTATCATAGTCGTTGCGGCAATCGGTGTTCTGCTGGGCTTGGGGCTGGCGGAAACAGCGAACATCAGAAATCAGGAGAACTTTGCAGAATTCACGCCGGCTCTGCCCACACAGATTCTTGATAGCGAAGGAAACCTCGTTACTGAGTTCTCCGCTGATGAAAAGCGGGAACTAGTGGCCTTGAATGATTTGCCCAAGCACCTTATCAATGCCCTGCTTTCACGGGAAGACCCAAGCTTCTATACCCATAAAGGCTTCAGCATACGCGCCATTGCACGCGCAGCCTATGGCTACATCACTGGACGGAATCTAGGCGGCGGTTCCACCATTACCCAGCAGATCGCCGGCACGCTCTACTCCGACCGTACTGAATACTCCTTGTGGCGAAAACTGGTAGAACTCTGGTGGGCGTTTCAAATGGAACGGCGTTATACCAAAAACGAGATTCTGGAGATTTATCTCAACTACATCATCATGGGGCCTGGGGTTTATGGCGTTGAAGCGGCAAGCAAGTACTTCTTTCAGCATAGCGCTAAAGAGATTACGCTGGCGGAAGCCGCGCTGCTGGTGGTACAGCTTTCAAGTCCGGGACGTTATAATCCGCTTACTAATCCGAATGACGCCATGGACCGCCAACGCTCTGTGCTTGAGAACATGATTGAGCTTGGTTACACCACTCGCGCTGAGGCTGAGGCGTCTTTTGACGAGTACTGGACAAACTATGACTACACCCGCGTCCCCACTGCCGCGTATTATGACCGGAAAGACGCTGCTCCTTGGTTCAGTGAGTATGTACGGCGTGAGCTTGAGAGTATGATGTATGGCACTATGGATTACTACCGGGATGGATACACAGTACACACCACGCTAAACATGAAACATCAGGAAGCAGCGGTCAAATTTCTGGGAGAGGGCCTTACCAAGGCGAACAGGGAATTCTCTGCGGCTCAGGCGAACCGGCTGACTCGGGTCGAGAGTACCTATACGCCTATTGTGAACCTGCTTGCCCTGGCCTTTGACTTGGGAGGCATAAGCGAGGCGGTGAATCAACAGAATGAAGAACGGGCGCTTAACCGCTACGCTAAGGTAATTAACCCGATTGTAGACCTTGCGGCGCTGGCCTTTGGTATCCCGGAACTCCAGCCCGTTACCCAGAAGGGATTTGAGGATTTACAGGAGCGTCTGGTGGGTTCATCAGTTGAAGGTGCGCTCATCTCCATTGAACAGGAGACCGGCTATATCACGGCCATTGTCGGGGGTTCCAAGTACGATGCATCGAATCAGCTCATCCGCGCCACGCAGAGCCGTGTTATGCCCGGTAGTTCTTTCAAACCGCTGTACTTCTCCGCAGCCATTGACAGCCGGAAGTTCACCGCTGCGACCCTTATCTACGACATGCCGATTGTGTTTCATACTGAAGACGGGAAAACCTACATACCTTCCAACTATGGCGGTACGTGGAACGGGCCTATTCTGCTTTACAACGCGCTGGCCAAATCGCTGAACATCCCGGCTCTGCAAGTCCTGGACGGTATTGGCTTTGATGCGGCCATTGATCGTGCCGCAGCCCTGCTCGGCATTGACGATCCGGCGGAACAACGGCGTATCCTCCCGCGCGTCTATCCCCTGGGTCTGGGCATTGTCTCAATATCGCCGCTCCAGATGGCGCGCGCCTTCTCGATCTTCGCCAATCAGGGGCGTGAAGTTACGCCCATTGCTATACGCTCTGTTGAAGACCGGAATGGCAGGATTGTGATAGCCACAGAACGAGACGCGAGGGAACGGCAACAGCGCCTGGGCGAGGAGCTGCAGGTGGTCAGCTCCCAGAACGCTTGGATTATGACGAGTCTGCTGAAAAAGGCGGTAGAAATCGGGACTCTGGCGGCAGGCACAGGTTACGGGGCAAAGTTCACGTTCATCGACTCGGATGGTAAACGTTTCCGCCTCCCGGCTGCTGGTAAGACCGGCACTACTGAGAACTGGTCTGATGGCTGGACCGTGGGCTATACGCCCTACTATACAACAGCTGTGTGGTATGGCTTTGACCGCCCAGGTAATTCGCTCGGCACAAACCAAAGCGGCGCTGCGCTTGCCGGCCCGGTGTGGGGCGACTATATGCGTGAAATTCACCAGGGCTTGCCAATGAAGGACTTTGTGAAGCCTGCAACCGGCATTGTGGAGGTAAGCGTTTGCGCGGTTTCCGGTCTCCTGCCCACATCCGCCTGTAATGAGGGAACCGTAGTGCTGCCTTTCCTTGAGGGAACCCAGCCGTCGCAGTACTGCAATGTTCACGGCGTAGGCGCCACAGTTGCTTCACGCCACACGCCTTCAGAAACCATTCGTGATAACATTATCAGCAGTCTGAATGACAATGCCCTGCTCACCGGCCTGTCAATGCCGTCCCTGAACATCGACCTTTCCAATATCACGCCTCCGCGTGATACAAGCACAACAACAAGCGCTGGCACTCTAAGCGTACCAACGCTCCCTACCTATAACCCATTTCTGGATGATGAGCCAGACGCCGCGTCCGGACCCATTGAAACCACGCCGTCCAATCCAAGAAGTGTGCTGGAACTCCCGTATAACCCTCTGCTGGATTAAGAAGAACTCCCACGGTGTCTCTGACACAGGCGCCAGACACTGACAAAGTGCCTAGCTCTTGGAGGACAGAGGCACAAGGGGGCAGACACCGACCTACAGGATAAACGCATAGAAATCAGGCGGTTCGTGGAAGCAGGGCTTAGAGCATCTCTAAGCTATGGCTTAGAGTGTCTCTAAGGGAAGGCTTAGAGCATCTCTAAGCTATGGCTTAGAGTGTCTCTATGGGAAGGCTTAGAGTGTCTCTAAGGGAAGGCTTAGAGCGTCTCTAAGGGAAGGCTTAGAGCATCTCTAAGGGAAGGCTTAGAGCGTCTCTAAGGGAAGGCTTAGAGCATCTCTAAGCTATGGCTTAGAGCATCTCTAAGGGAAGGCTTAGAGCATCTCTAAGGGAAGGCTTAGAGTGGCTCTAAGGGAAGGCTTAGAGTGGCTCTAAGGGAAGGCTTAGAGCATCTCTAAGCTATGGCTTAGAGCGTCTCTAAGGGAAGGCTTAGAGCATCTCTAAGCTATGGCTTAGAGCATCTCTAAGCTATGGCTTAGAGCGTCTCTAAGGGAAGGCT
>JAIRMT010000144.1 GCA_031258505.1 Treponema sp. | reverse complement strand
CGCGTGAGCCTTGAGTGCGCGGGCGTACTTTGGCAAACTGCGGGGCGAGGGGAAACTTCCTGCTGAAGGAATAGCCGAAGCGTTTGGGACAGGCTCTGTCGCTCTGCTTCGCGCGCCTGACCTTAGTCTTCCACGTCCCAGACTTCTAGGTCGCGCAGTGTGCCGAACTTGGGCAGGTCGCCGAAGCTCACGCGCTTATTCACGGCGCGGAGCGCGAGTTCGCTGTACACACCTGATACCAGCGCATCCGCAGCGATACGTTCCTGCGCCTCAAAATAGGCGGCGCGTAAAACGTCGGAGTCAACGCTCTCGTAAATCGTGGTGAGCAGGGCGTCCATCGCGGGATCGCTGTAGCCAGTGTAGGAGTCGTTAGAATCAGCGTAATAGCGCAGGTTGCGCGAAAGGTTAAACACATTCGCCGGCATCCCCAGAATGGAGATGTCATAATCGCGCTTTTGTATACGCGCCAGCGTTGCCGGCATATCGGCGCGTTCAATCACCACATTCAGACCGATTGCCTTAAAGTTTTCAGCGATAATCGTGCAAACACGCTCGCGGGTCGCGTTCCCGGTTGGTACTACAAAGACAAGTCGCGTTGCCGTGTCCCAGCCTGACTCGGCAATTAATGCCCGCGCCCGCTCTGGATCGTAGGTGTAACGCGCTGCAGCCTCGTTCCAATACTCGACCTGACTTGACACTGGCGTTCGCGTCATAAACGCCTCGCCCTTAAAAATGTTTTGCAAAATCCCATCGCGGTTAATGGCAATGTCCATAGCTTGCCGCACCGCAACATTTAGTGTGGTGTTATTATAAAAAAGCGTCTGTACTGTATTCGGTTCGCCGCGCTCGGTTCGCAGATGCGGCATATTCATCACGCGCTCATAATCATCAACCGGCAATAATCCCACGCCCGGGTAATTCATGTCGATTTCGCCACTCTCAAGCTGGGCGCTCAGTTGATTTCCCGACAATATCTTAAAGTTAAGCGTATCAATCTTCGGTTTGCCACGAAAGTACTCACTATTGGCTGTCAGGGACAAATACTGGCCTGGCACATATTCCTTAAAACGAAACGCGCCATTGGTAACAGAGGGATGCTGAAAAAACGCGCAACGTAATATGGTTTCCACTGGCTCATTTTCAAGAATATGCCGGGGCATGGTTCGCAGGTTTGTACCGATTTCCAGCTTAAAAATGTTCAGTGTTATGGGGTATTTTGTTTCAACAGACAACGTGTAATCGTCTATCTTTTTAACGCCACTAACGCTGTCCGCGCCTGCTGGGAAACAGCCGCTCTCGTCAGTGCCGGCGATGATGCGGTGAGCGCTGGTGTCTCGAACCCCAGTTACTGGATTCGAGAACGTATTTATGGTAAAAATAACGTCATCGGCGCTCACCGGCACGCCGTCAGTCCATTTCACCCGCTGGTCTATTTTAATGACAAAGACGCGGTTATCACTGGTATCAATGCTTTCCGCGAGCCGGTTTACAAAAACCCGTTCCGGCGTTTCCATCACTAACGGCATAAACAAAATGCGTGATGCATAATGCGCCATGATATTGTTGGTTGACAGTGGGCTTACTGTTCCCGGATCGTTAGTGATACCCACCGTGATAATCTTTTGGCCGACTGGCGCGGCGCTTTGCTTCTGACCAAGCGCAAAAACATTCACGCTTAAAGTTATCATCAGTATAGTAAACAATTTTTTCATAACACTATAATACCTATCTTCTCCATTCATGTCTATCCTTCATCATAGCCGCCTTCTTGACAGATCTACTGCTTGCTGTTAATCTCTTATCTATCATGGTTTACAAAACTAGTCTTTTACCAATATCTACACTGCTGGCCTTTGCCCTATGTCCCTTAGCAGCGCGTTACATGAGTCCTGAAGCATGATGGAATTCGCTGTCCGCCTTCGGCACATAACAAAAACCTTCCATATACTTGATGAGATGAACGGAGACCGCGAACGGTCCCGCATACGCGACGGCGTGTTCTACGCTCTGGACGATGTTTCCTTTGATATTGAACAGGGCGTCTGTACGCTTATTGCCGGGGCAAACGGCTCAGGGAAAAGCCTGTTAATGTCCATAATTGCCGGTCTTGAACAGAGCGATTCCGGGAAACTGGAAGTGCGCGGGAAAACTGGATTGGTGTTTCAAGACCCAGACAGCCAGATTCTGGGGGAAACTCCCAAAGAGGACATAGCAATCGGCGTCCGGGGAAAATTCTTTTCAAAGAAGAAAGACAGTATCCTTGTTGTGGAGAACGCTTTGCGGGAGACAGGCATTCTTTCGCGGGCAGATTTTCCGTCCCGTTTTTTATCGGGTGGGGAAAAGCGCCGCCTTGCAGTAGCGGGCGTACTCGCCATGAATGCCGGAATCATCATATTTGACGAACCTTACGCGAATCTTGATTATCCCGGGGTCGTGCAGGTAAATGTTTTAATCCGGGAACTGCTGGCAAAAAACAGGACAATAGTAATTCTGACCCACGAACTTGAAAAATGCCTTGCACTGGCGAAAAACTTTATCGTGTTATATGAAGGAAAAACAGTTTTTAACGGAACGAGCGAAGAATGTCTTACGCTCCCCCTTGAACAGTGGGGCATTCACAATCCTCTCCATGCAGCTTCCCGGCTTGAGGATTTAATCTGGATATAAAAGAAAAAACCATTATTATAACGCTTACCATACTGCGGGCTTGCCCACAGGCATTTCTATTTTGACCGTATCTCCTGAAGCCTCAAGCACAAAGAAACCCCGCTTCATGGCGTAATCCCTTGACCGTGCGGTCATTTTCGCTCCAGCCATCGCTCCATACAACTTTCTTCCGCTCAATAAGTTATTTGGATTATTATGCAGCAGCTTCATGCGATTGAGATGCTGATCCACGTCTTTAATAGTCATACGCGTCTTGGCTTCAATCGCTAAGGCCATGGTTCCATTGAGCATGAGCATATCCAGCTCGGCCAACATTCTCCTGGAGCCTTTTTCCCGAATCGTACAGTTCGCTATCGCGTCATCAAAGTCGTAGCCCAGTTCATGGAACTTCTCGAATAAATCAGAGGTCAGCATACCCTCAACGAGCGCGCCGATATCATTATCAAGGCTCCCAAGATGCTGATTCAAAGCCGCGATCTCTTTGCCCGTTTCCGCGATCTGCTTATCCGTCTTCGCCGTCAACTCACGAATCTCTTTGCCTATGTCCGCGATCTGCTTGTCGGTCTTCGCCGTCAACTCACGAATCATCTCACGAAGTTCACGGGTCTCTTTGCTCGTCTCCGCGATTTGCTTGTCCGTTTCTGTAGTCTCTTTGCGCAATTCCGCAATCTGCTTGTCCGTCTCCACCTTCCGCTGATCCGCCGCCGCTGACCATTCACGCATCAGCCTGCCTGTTTCCTGAAGATACGCCCACACCTCTTCCGGCGTAGGCGATGTTCTTACTGCCACTGCTTCCTTTTTTTAGCCATAGTATGTTCTCCAGATAAATAAAAATATACCTCATTTAGATAATATTTTCAATAATGCAGTGCGGGGACTTGATAAGGTTTTTGCACTTCTGATAGAATAATCCCATGAATAGTGAAGAATACTGTAAGGTAGTACACAAATTGACCCTACATGAGGAGAAGTTATGAGTATCAAGGTTGGAAGCCGTCAGAGCTATGATATGGACGGCCTGCTTAAAGACGTAGAACAGCCGGGGCTTAAGGTACTGATCTATTCCTTTCCAATGGAATACGAGCGCTTTGAACCCCACAAAGCGGTAAAGCGGGCTTTTC
>JAIRMT010000120.1 GCA_031258505.1 Treponema sp. | reverse complement strand
TGTAGGCAATGGGGCGGCTTATGGAGCGGGCGGTAAGGATGATACCTACGAATATAAGGACAATGGTAAGGACGCCGATGATAAGGCTTATGGTGAGCATCCGGTAGACTGGAGCTATGATAGTGTTGCGGGAGACGGCGACGACGAGGGTCCAGGGCAGAGGAACACGCCCAATGGTGAATGGCACGGCATAGTACTGCATGACTGTCTCTGATTGCGGGCTCTGGTAGGAGAAGGAGGCGGCAGTTCCTTTGGTAACAGCCTCCACCATAGGGTCAAGGAAGGGGCCGAAGGTGTCGCTTTCCGACTCCCGCATATTCTTTCCCAGCCGCTCCGGGTCGCTGTGCGCGGCAACAATACCGCCGGAGCTGAACAGCATCGCGCGTCCATCGCCGAAGGGTTTAACCTTACTCACCATAGTCTGCAGCGTTGATAATTCAAAAGCCGTGCCGATAACGCCTATAAGCGCGCCGGTATCAGGATCATTTACCGGAACACCCATATTGGCAATTAATATCCTTCCCCAGACCCCGTCATAGGCTGCCGGATCAAGCATATATTCACCCGATGTACTACTTTCCACCATATCCCAACTGAAACCTCGTACCGCGTTGAGCGTCAACTGACCTTCACTTATAGTCCAGTCGGATATGAAGCGTCCGGTCTCATCGGTGCCGGGGGTATTGGCGAACTGGGCGTCCATGCCGTCAAGCCCGTTCGGGGACCAGTTGGCATACACCTCCTGCATGTTAGGGTTTGTCAGGAGTATCTGGCGCATCATCATATTGAAGTAGTCCCGGCGCTGTTCAATCTGTATGCTTTTATAGCCTTCCATGACTTGCCCAAGGGCTCGCGCGGCATCCATGTATTCGTTAAGCCAACTTCTTATTTGTTCGCTAGTCTGGGCTGCAACCGTACGCGCCTGCTCATCGGCTAGGCGAATGATTTCCTGCCGGGATTGACTAAGGGTAACACCGGCTAACAAGCCGATACCGATGAGGTTGACCATGCTGATGATCACCACCAGCTTAACACCTATTTTCACAACACACTCCTTATAAAGACAAAATGAACAGGCTCGCCTGTTTCAAAGCCAGCCAGCGGGTTTCTATACACCCTAGCTTCAGGCGTCCACACACCCTAGCAGTATATCAAATTATGTGTAGATATTGTCCCTTTATTGAACGTCTATAATTGAGAAAATGCCTATTGGGGTACAGGAACAATAACATACAGGAGTTTGGTATGAAAAGTCTTAAGACACAGTTTTTCTTGGTATTCGTGGGATTAACTATCGCGGCGGCTTTGGGAGAGGGACTGATGATGTATATCCCCTACGCTAGGATACTATCTTCAAAGGGATAAACACCATGAATGACTCTTTCAATACCGACCAGGCAGATGAGGGAGGACAGATTCTGAGCGGCTTAAAGGCTATTCAAGAAATGACCGAACAGGTGCAGGAGGGAACTGGCGCCATAGATGCGAGGAGTGGAGTCCGTGAAAGGAGTCTCGCATGATCTGCGGGAGCAAGTGCATGAGGCGCTTCTTGCGAGTCTGCATATAGAGAATTCATGGACAAGGCCAAGGAACTTGTCCAGTAGTGGTCAGGCGCGCCTGTTTCAAAGCCCAGCAGCGGGCGTAGATACAATGGGCTTATAAGGCAAGGAATTTGTGTTAAGATAAAAGTGTCCTCATGAGGACATAGAGACATATAAAGGAGTATAGTATGGGAAAAACAGTAACCATAGATGATGTGCTGGCAACTATTGACCGGGTATCTCAACATATTGACCGGGTATCTCAACATATTGACCAGGTATCTCAACAGAGAGAAGACGACTATAAAGAGTTAAAAGCTCTATTCAAAGAGACGGATGATCAGATAAAAGAGACAGGCAGGCAGATAAAAGAGACGGACAGGCAGATGAAGGCAGTTGGCAAAAGGATAAGCGAACTGGGAGGGCGACTGGGAGAGATTGTGGAATACATAGTTTCTCCACACCTTGAAAATAAGTTCAAGCGTTTTGGTATTGATCTGGATACTATCATCATGGAACATACGCTTGAAGAGCCAGGAAAAGGAATCATTGCGGAAATAGACGTGTTTTTGTCTAATGGTGAGTATGCGGTAGCAGTGGAGGCAAAGTCAAAGCCGAATACCAAAGACGTAGACGAGCATGTAAAAAGGATGAAGAAGTTGAGGGGATATGCGGATAGACACAATGACAAGAGGAAGTACATAGGAGCGATAGCAGGTATGGTAGTAACTGAACAGATTAAGAACTATGCGTTCAAGCAAGGGTTTCCTGTTCTTACCCCATCAGGAGACAGTATGGAGCTTGAGTGTCCAGAAGGTTTTATCCCCAAAGAATGGTAACTCACCAGCCCGCCAGCTTAAGGCAATGATTTGAATAGATTTAAAGGGCTTAAAGGTAGGGTGATTCTCGTGGTTTTATGGCAGTCTGTATGGATATTTCGCCTTGTGGTTTGCATGAGCTTGACAAGTTTAAAAATATTAAGTCTATATAATACATAGATTTATGAGGGGAAGAGGCTTACCGTACAATTCCTGCTTTCCACGACCCTACACCTGCCAACACTTCTGCTATGTTCATGTCCTTGATCAAGGCGGTTCGTAACTAACGCCTATGGAATTGTTGACTCGGAAGATGAACTCGCGAAATACCATCAGACAGGACGCCAGTTTTGGTATTGCCGGGTCTGAAAATTGATTTAAAAAACGATTTTCCCCTCTGCGTGATACTGGCGTTAATTACAACGTCTGCTTATCTTACGTTACGCCAGGCAATCCGCTGCCGCGCCCCTCAGCTTTCCCCTAGATAGGCCTTTCTGATCCCTTCGTCTTTGAGAAGCGCCGCGCCAATGTTCTGCATGGCGATGGTACCTGTCTCAAGCACGTAGGCGTAGTCGGCGATCTCAAGGGCGGCGTGGGCGTTTTGTTCGATGAGGAGCACCGTGGTGCCGTTGCGGTTTATCTCCCCGATAATGTCGAATATCATTTTAGAGATGAGCGGGGCCAGCCCCAGAGAAGGTTCGTCCAGCATGAGCAACTTCGGATCGGTCATAAGGCCCCGGGCGACCGCGAGCATCTGCTGTTCGCCGCCGCTCAAAGTCCCGGCACTCTGGCGCATACGTTCCCGAAGCCGGGGGAAAAGGTCGAAACAGCGTTCGCGGCTCTGCTTGACACGCCTCGGGTCCTGCTGGACATAAGCGCCCAGACGGAGGTTCTCGTCCACCGTCAGATTGGGGAACACATGGCGGCCCTCGGGAATAAGTACGAGACCCTTGGAAACGATGTCTTTGGTGTCTTTTCCGGCAAGGTCTTCCCCGTTCCAGACGATCTTTCCTGACGCGGACTTTACCAAACCCACAATCGCGTTAAGCATGGTGCTCTTACCCGCGCCGTTTGCCCCGATAAGCGTTACGATTTTCCCATCGGCGACCTCAAGGTCAATGCCCCGGAGCGCGTGAATACCGCCGTAGTATACCGAAAGAGATTCCAGCCGCAGCATCACTCTACCCCCAAATATGCGTCAATGACTTTCTGGTTTTTCTGAATCTCCTCGGGACTTCCCTCGGCAATGGTGATGCCGTAATCAAGCACGTAGAGCCTTGTGCAGATGCCCATCACGACCTGCATATGGTGTTCAATAAGAAGTATCGAGATGTTGAACTTATCCCGGATGCCGGTAATGATGCTCATCAACTCTTGGGATTCCTGGGGATTCATCCCTGCGGCGGGTTCATCCAGCAGGAGTAACGCGGGTTCCGTCGCCAACGCCCGAACCAGTTCCAGGCGGCGCTGTTTCCCATAGGGAAGCGAAACAGCGTTGTCTTCGGCGTTGTCCAGAAGGCCCACTGACGCGAGAAGTTCGCGGGAAAAATGAAGCGCTTTCCGTTCCTTTTTAAGATAGCCCGGCAGGTGGAGGATAGACTCAAAAAGATTTGGCCGTTCCCTGAGCGTACAGGCCGCCAGTATATTTTCCAGCACCGTCATCTCGTTAAAGAGCCTGATATTCTGAAATGTCCGGGCTATCCCCGCTTTGGCGATCAGGTGGGGCAGTTTCCCGGTAATGTTCTTTCCGTTAAGGAGTATGTCGCCCTTGGTCGGAGTATAGACTCCGGTGATCACGTTGAATACTGTCGTTTTTCCCGCGCCGTTCGGCCCGATAAGGCCCACGATCTCTCTGTCCTCAACGGTGATCGAGAAATCGGAGACTGCCGTAAGGCCCCCGAATTGCATAGCAACTTCTTTTGTTTCAAGCATCACGCCTCCGCTTCTTCCGCGTGGAGAAAAGTCTTTTAAGACTGGGAAGCGCGGAGTTGAAGATCAAATTCCATGAGAACTCGTGTTTCCCCATGAGTCCCTGCTGGCGGTAGATCACCACGATTAAAAGCAGCACGCTGAATACCACCATCCGCAGACCCGGCAGGCCCTGTGTACGGAAGAATATAAAGTTGAGGGGACCGTCCAGGAAGCGGAGCGCCTCCATCGCTATGGTAACCGCAATAGCGGCAATGACCGATCCGGTTATGCTCCCTATGCCTCCCAAAACCACGATGAGCAGAATGTTGTAGGTAAGGCTAAAGGTAAACATTTTAGGATCGATTGTGGTCATCATGTGGCCCAGAAGAGCGCCTCCCACTCCGGCGATAAAACTGGAAATAGTAAAACTGATTATTTTAATGCGGGCAATGGGTATGCCCATAGCTTGGGCTGCAATCTCGTTGTCCCGTACGGCCCGGCAGGAACGCCCGAAGGCGGAACGGACCAGCGCCGCCATAAAAACAATGGTAAGCGCCGCCGAGCCCCAGATCATCAACGTGGAGGAAAACTTGGGTAAACCCTTGAGTCCTAAAGCTCCGTTTGTTACCGGCTGAAGGTTGGTAAGCACCACGCGGATAATCTCAGAAAAACCCAGTGTCGCAATGGCGAGGTAGTCGTCTCGGAGCCGCAGTACCGGAGTTCCGATGAGGAAGCCCGCTAAAGCAGACACGGAACCGGCGATGATCAGAGCGGGGATAAAGGGCAGTTCCACGCGGGCAAGGAACGGGACGATAGGCGTCATAAAAAAATTGAGTTCCTTCTGGGCGGGACTCATGGTGAGCAGGGCGCTTACATAGGCACCTATGGCCATGAAGCCCGCATGACCGAGTGAGAAAAGCCCGGTAAAGCCGTTTATCAGGTTGAGGGACAGGGCAAGGATGATATAAATGCCGCAGAGATTGAATATCCGCAGGGAAAACGACCCAAATGTCCCATTCGCAAGAATGATAAACACGATGGCAAATGCG
The DNA here is from genome assembly GCA_031258505.1 of Treponema sp. Lineage (GTDB taxonomy): Bacteria > Spirochaetota > Spirochaetia > Treponematales > Breznakiellaceae > JAIRMT01. The sequence goes on along the minus strand of JAIRMT010000120.1, from coordinate 3,546 downwards.
TAGCCTGAGATATTCAAAATCCGTTTTGTTTTTTTATCGAGAATCACACTGTTCCTCTCCTACACTTTTTCTATCTGGTTCTTGCCGAGAAGCCCGGACGGTTTTACCAGAAGTACGATGATAAGAAGCACAAAGGCAAAGGCATCCCGATACCCCGTAAGGGTAGGCAGGAAAGCGATTATCATAATCTCGATAAAGCCCAGAAGGAGGCCTCCCAGTACCGCCCCGCCTATATTGCCTATCCCCCCGATAACCGCGGCGATAAAACACTTGAGTCCGGGGATCATCCCCATAGTGGGGTTGAGCTGGGGGTATTTGAGCGCCCACATAACCCCGCCGACCGCCGCCAGCACCGAGCCGGCTCCAAAAGTAAACGAGACGATCCGGTTAACATCAATGGCCATGAGTCTCGCCGCGGCCAGGTCTGTGGAAACCGCCCGCATCGCCATGCCGGTCTTTGTCTTATAAATAATGACCAGCAGTACCGTAAGAAGCGCGGCGGTCAGAACCGGGATAAAGAGGCTGATACTCATTACCGATACAGAACCGAAGTGCACCACGCGGTTGAATATATCCGGCACGGGAAAACCCTTGGGCCTCCCGCCAAAGATCACTGTGGCCAGATTTTCGATAAGGAACGATGCCCCGATGGCGCTAATCATAATGGAAATCTTAGGACTGTGTCTGAGGGGTTTATACGCGACCCGCTCAAGAGCGATCCCCAAGATGCCCGTGAGCCCAAATGCCACGATAAACCCCACCCACCAGGGCATAAAGAGGAGGGTGATACCGTAAAAAGCGATATACCCTCCTAGCATGAACACATCGCCGTGGGCAAAGTTGATAAGCCGGAGAATCCCGTACACCATGGTATACCCGATGGCGATCAGGGCATAAAGGCTCCCCAATGAAAGAGCGTTTGAAAGATGCTGTAAAAAAAGATCGCTTGTCATACTTGTCCCCGGCCCGGCAGGAATCCTCAGGATTGATCCATAGGATTAAAATTCCCTGGCTTTTAATCCTATGGATTCACTATATCTTTGTAGACGAATTTTCCGCCTTCGACAGCCTTGATAAAGGCGCTCTTGGTGGCATCTCCGTTTTCATCTAGGGTCGTTGTCCCGGTTGCCCCAACAAAGCCGTTGGTCGCCGCAATAGCGTCCCGGATTTTGAGGGGATCGGTCGAGTTGGCGCGCTTGATGGCATCCAGAGCAACCAAATAGCCGTCGTAGCCGAGCGCGGTAACCGCCGCCGGTTCCTTGTTGTAGCGGGATCGGTACTCTTTAAGGAAGGTTTCCGCCGCCGGTGTTGCCGCCACTTCGGACGCGAAGAAGGTGGAGAACACCGCTCCTTCTACCCGTTCCCGACCCACGTCGATGAACTCCGGGGTTTCCCAGGTATCGCCGCCGATAACTGGAACCTCAATGCCCAGTTCACGCGCCTGCTTCATCACCAGAGCCGATTCAGTATAATTCCCCGGGGCAAAGATGACATCAGGGTTGAGCGATTTAATAGAAGTAAGCTGGGCGCTGAAGTCTTGATCCCCAGTATTGTAGTTCACGGTAGTGATGATGCTATTGGGATTCCCGGTCAACAGCTTGAAGTTGTCCGAGAAGAACTTCGCCAGACCCACGGAATAGTCGTTGGAAACCTCCTGAACAATGACAGCAGTGCGGGCGTTCAGGTTATTGTAGGCGTAATTCGCCATGACCGTTCCTTGAAAGGGGTCGATAAAGCAGACCCGGAAGTAGTAATCGTTCCCAGCGGTAACCAGCGGATTGGTACAGGAAAGGCCGATGACCGGAATACGAGCTTCCTTTGCCACTTCGCCTCCGGCCATAGAAAGGGAAGAACCCCAAGAACCGAGTATCAGCGTAACCTTATCCGCGTCTATGAGGCGCTGGACAGCGGTAGCTGCTTCGACCTTGTCGGACTTGTTGTCCGCCACAACGAGTTCGACCTTGTAGGTCTTCCCGCCGACCGTAACCGTGGGGTTAAGCTCGTTAGCCAGGCGTATGCCCTCGACCTCCATAGCGCCCCCCGCCGCATTTGCCCCGGTCATCGGTTCAAACACGCCGATTTTGATGACGTCTCCCGCCGTCTGCGACTGCGAGCCGCCGCCTGCAAATACCGGTAGAGCCAGCGCGATACAGAATGCCGCGAGAATCATAATCTTAACCATTTTATTCATATCCTTCTCCTTGGAATTGGTTTATTACCAAGATTCTACATGAAATGATATTCTTGTTCAAGTATTCGCCTTGCATCATTTAAAAAATAATCCAAATCAAGGCAGACTATCTGGTAGCGATAGCTATGTGAAAGAGCAAAAAGTGGAGCTACCTCCTAAAACTGTTTAGAGACTTCAGCTATCGAACAATCCCTAAGGTGAACATGCGGGAACCTCCGCCTGACAAGGGCATGATTCACGGCTATTTGTGAGTCTCCGCCAATTATTTGGCATTGACTGGCATATAGTTGTCAGGCCAAAAATTCGATTGCCGGAGACTGGCCGCTATTTGCCGGAGACTGGCGCATAGTGGAGAATGGCTGCACAATTATTGAGAGCGCTTGGCACCTAGCGGAGAATCATCGATAAATAGTTGTGATCCGTTGGCGCTTAATCCTGAGCGGCTCATAAGAAGGTGTATATGGCTGAACAGAAAGTGGTTGTTCCTAGTTCGGACGAGGGGTTTGACCGGCGGTTTTCGCTGGTACAGCAGGCAGTTTCTCAAAAGACGGCGGGTGGAGATGCTGCCGCTGAATGGAAGCGCATACATGGGGAAAAGGTAACGGAGCTGTCCGGCACGTTTACTAGTTGGCATACTGCTTTTGAGAAGATGTCTAGTCCGCATACATCTGTGGACACTGCGGAAAAGAACGCGGCCCGTACTGTGTCGGAGCCTGTTTTACGGAAGTTTATCCAACGGTTTTTGTATGACGCCGATGATGTGGTAAGCAGCGCGGATCTTGAAAGCATGGACTTGCCCACTCGTGATTGCGCGTAAGCTGAAACTGTACCGGCGGAAAAGCCTGCAGCTTGCAGGGACTGACAAAGAAAAAACTGCCCCGGCCTCATAAACTCCTCTATGCAAGCGGTATGGAAATGATAAACGCCGTGCCTTTGCCGAGTTCTGTGCGAACCTCAATGGAACCACGTAGAGCGTGTACCTCTTCCTGTACCAGATTCAGCCCTATGCCCCGTCCAGCATGAGCGCCCTCGGTTTCCGCAGTGCTGAAACCGGGCTGAAAAAGCGCCCTCAGTAGTTTGTCTTGGTCGGTTTCGTCCTCGGCGATCAGGCCATGCACAAGGGCCTTACTCCTTATCCTGTCAAAGTTAAGACCAATGCCATCATCTTGTATGGTTATACGAAGTATGCCGTTTGAAGATCGCGCTTGGGACGCTATCGCCGAGACTGTCGTTGTAGTACTCAGTCCCTGTCGCTGTAAAGAAAACCGGATCACGCCGGTCTCGTCCTTACCAGCAGCGCTCCGTTGCTCAGGCTGCTCTATGCCATGATAAACAGCGTTCCTCACAAGCTGTAT
>JAIRMT010000075.1 GCA_031258505.1 Treponema sp. | reverse complement strand
CGGGAGTTGATATAGCAAGGCACGAACCCAAACGCCTGGGGGAACGCCGGCCAACACTTGTTGGCAAAGGCCACATACTTGCGCGCGCCTTTGTGCTGTTCAGCCCAGTCAAGCAAGGTAAGCTCGAACTGCGCCATCTTGGGCAATATATCTGGAAACTGGTTGCCCGCGCCCAACTCTTTCTCCATATCCTTCACCACGTCCGCGATACGGCTGTCTCCCTCATGCGCCTTGTAGGACACGAGGAGGTCAAGCTCGGAATTCTCCTCGATTTCAACGCCAATGTCATACAGGCCCTTAATGGGAGCGTTGCAGGCAAAGAAGTCCTGGGGACGCGGCCCAAAGGTGATGAGCTTCAGGTTCTTCAGCCCGATAAGCGCCCGCGCCACTGGCACAAAGTCCGCAATCATACAGGCAATGTCCTCAGCGGTTCCCACCGGGTATTCGGGAATGACAGCCTTGAGCTTACGAAGGCCCAGGTTATAGGAACAGTTGAGCATACCGCAGTATGCGTCGCCCCGGCCATTGATGAGGTCATTGCCGGTTTCCTCAGCCGCCGCCGCGTACATAACCGGCCCGTGGAAATAGCGAGCAATCAGGGTCTCTGGCGTCTCCGGCCCAAAGTTACCCAGAAAGACGAGGAGCGCGTTACAGCCCGCTGACTTGGCTTCATCCACAGCCTTGAGCATATCCTTTTCGTTTTCAACTGTGGTTTTTACCTCAAAAGGCGCAAGTCCCTTTTTGCCACACGCCGCAACTACCGCAGCCCGGCGTTTTTCCGACAGGGAAAGCACAAAGCAGTCCCGCGAAACAGCGATGATACCGAGTTTTACCTCTGGAATGTTTTGAATCATGGTTACCTCTCAAAAGTTATAATAAGATAATCTATTGTATGACTAGTTTTTCTGACGGTCAAGTTTAACAATGACTGGCGCGTAACGCTGCAAGCGCCCGTTCCACCCGCGCAAGGGAGACTTGCGCTCCCAGTATGCGCACTGTGCCGAAAAGCGGCGGGCTAACCCGCGCACCGGTGAGCGCCACACGCAGCGGCATCATAAGGTCGCCCAGTTTAACGCTGTGGGACTCGGCATACGCCTTGATAAAGGCTTCGGCGTCCGCGTCATTGCGTGAAACAAGCGGTTCAAGCAGTTCTCGCCCCTTTTCCAGCAGCTCAATGGTCTTTGCTATATCCATCTTTTTGGGTAAAAACTCGCTTGTTTTGGGAAGCGGCGGTTCAACAAAGAGATAGCGGAGTTTTTCGGGTATCTCGTGTAAAAACAAGACCCGTTCCTTGATAAGCGGAATGGCTTGGGTAAAGGCGCAGCGTTGGGCATCGTCCGGCGCCGCGTTGTTTTGTCCAAACAAGCCCGCGTCTATGGCGTACGGCAGAGCCAGCGCTGCAAGGTCTTCGTCGCTCTTCATGCGGATATACTGGCCGTTGTACCATTCCAGCTTCTTATAATCAAAGATAGCCGGCGCTTTATTCAGCTTCTCAAGACTGAAACACGCCTCCAGTTCCCCAAGGGTATACAGGTCTTTACCTTCAGTGTAGGACGCGCCGAGGAGCGCCACATAGTTAATCAGCGCTTCTGGCAGATAGCCCTGATGCCGGAACTCGTCAACGCTGCTTGCCCCGTGGCGCTTGGAGAGTTTTTTGCCATCCTGACCCATCACCATAGGTAAATGGCAGAACACCGGCGGATTCCAGCCAAAGCTTTGGTACAGAATGACATGGAGCGGCGTTGATGGAAGCCATTCCTGCGCCCGCAGTATATGGGTGATGCCCATGAGGTAATCATCCACCACGTTGGCAAGGTGATAAGTGGGGAAGCCGTCGGACTTGAGTAACACGGGGTCAGGGTTAATGTCATTATTCTGCCATTCAATGTTGCCGAGCAGCTTATCGTGGAAGCGGGTTATGTTGTCAAGCGGGATTTTGAGCCGTATCACACACGACTCGCCGTCAGCCGCCCGTTTTGCGGCGTCCTCGCGCGTAACTGCGCGACAATAGCGGTCATAGCCGGTTTCGCTGGAACGCGCCGCTTCCCGCTCCGCGCGCACGGTTTCAAGCCGCTCAGGGGAGCAAAAGCAGTAGTACGCCTTGTCTTTGTCGATAAGCTCCAGCGCGTATTGTCGGTAGAGGCCCAAGCGTTCCGATTGGATATAGGGCGCGTAAGGTCCGCCAATGTCTGGACCTTCGTCCCAGTGCAAACCCAGCCACGCAAACGTGTTGTAGAGGTTCTGAACATAGGCTGGGTCAAAGCGCGAGCGGTCGGTATCCTCAAGCCGCAGGATAAAAGCGCCGCCGCTGGATTTGGCGAAAAGGTAGTTAAACAGGGCGGTTCTCACCCCGCCAATGTGCTGTAAGCCCGTAGGAGAGGGCGCGTAACGGTCTCGTGTTATCATAGGCGGAGTATAGCATTGCGCCATTCACGGAGCAAGCATTGCGCACTATGGCGCGCCATGCGATGGCGAACCATGCGATAGCGAACCATGGCATAGCAGCTTGCGGGCTTGGTAAACCGAAGGATTGACACCTATGTAGCGTCTGAAAGCGCGGTTAAACGAGGCGAGGCTCTGGAAGCCGCATAGGAAGGCAATATCAGTAATCGACATATCCGAATTGGTGAGGTAGTTTTCAGCGGCGCGCAAACGTATCCGCGTGAGGTGTTCGTGGAAGCCCTGACCAGTCTGCTCTTTCAGGAAGCGGGTCAGATAAAATTTACTCAAAGCCACTTCCTGTGCTGCATTTTCCAGCATAAAGGAAGGGTCGTCCTGGTTATCATAGAGGCAGGAAAAGATACGCTCCAGCAGTTGTGTGTTGTTTTTCTTGTTATAATGGGTACGGGAATCCTGTTGCGGCAGAGGCGGCCTGTTTCTGAGGAGCAGCGCCGCTATTTCGTAGAGCTTTGCCTTAATCAGCAGCCTGAAACCAGCCTCTTGGCGCTTGTATTCCGCGTCAATCTCCATGAGTAGGCGCTCAAGGCTGTCATGCAGACTCTTATCGGCGTCCGCGCTGATAATGGGGCGTTGTCCAAACACCGGCAGCATCAGTTCGCGGTTCTGCAGCTCGACTAGCGCCTCGTTAAAGATGTCTGGTCCGAATTGGAAGATGCGCACTGCCGAGTCCGCGCTTGAGTCAAAGAACCCGTGTATAAGTCCTGTATCAATCGCCACTATATCGCCCTGTCGTCCTATCCACGCCTTACCGTTGATATCCGCGTTAAAACTACCCTTGAGTACATACAGCATCTCTATACGCTCGTGCCAGTGCTGAGGAAACCAGAAAGGCTCACGAGGGCTGTCCCATACCAGAAAGGGGAATGTCCGCTTAATGGGTTTCAGAGCTTCTTTTTCATAAAACGGCTGGTTCATGGAAACAGTATAACACAGTTCGCGCTTTATACGTTACGTTATTTTTGTTATTTCTACGCTTA
>JAIRMT010000020.1 GCA_031258505.1 Treponema sp. | reverse complement strand
ATCGCTGTTTTTCCTGACGACAGGCGCAGGCGGCGGCTGGTCGGATCAAGCGTGGCGAATAGTTCATCTTCAACAAAGACCTCAGAGCCGGTAATGGCGTTGAGCAGTGATGACTTACCCGCATTTGTGTAACCGACCAGGGCGCACGCATTGATGCCCCGCTTTTCCCGCTGTTCTCGTTGCAAAGCGCGCTGCTTGCGTACCTCTTCAATATCACGCTCCAGCTTATGGATACGCATTTGTACTTGACGCCGGTCGGTTTCCAGCTTGGTTTCGCCGGAACCTTTGGTACCATAACGCCCGCCTCTCTGCCGCGAAAGGTTGATGTACTTATGGCTCAATCTTGGCAGCGAATAGCGCAAGCCGGCAAGTTCCACCTGAAGCGACGCCTCCCGTGTTTTGGCGCGGTCCGCGAATATCTGGATAATGAGTTCGCGCCGGTCAATCGTGGGGATACCAGCTATGTCTTCCCAGTTGCGCTGCTGCGCTGGCGAGAGTTCCCAGTCCAGCACCAGACAGTCTGCTTCTAGTTCTCTTGCCTTTTCAACCAGTTCTGCGGCCTTGCCGGTTCCCATGCCGTATTTAGCAGACTTTTCGCGGACATGAACCAGTTCCCTCGCAACGATTTCAAGCCCCAGTGTCTTGGCAAGGCTTGCCAATTCTTCTGAAAGAGACTCAGCCTCTTCTTTTGCTGTTGTTTCGTCATAAACGCCGACAAGCGCGGCGCGGGTAGCTTTCTCTTCGAGATTATACATAAAGGAAGTATACCATCAAGGCGCTTTGAGCGTAAGGGACTGCATTGCCCTCAAAACACGTTTTCACGAAGGGGCTTTGAACCAATATGGCAAAGGTACTCCCCTGTTTGCCGGTTTTGTTTTGGGTAACAAGACTGCCTTTGGCAGTAAACGTGCTGTTCTCCTCGACATTTGCGCCGCCGCCACATATTGCTCTACAGTGTTATCGCTTATAAAACCGCCCTTCATCGAAAATGCGCTGCCTTCTCCGATGTTTGATTCAGCGCCTATAAGGGCTTTGTTATAGATGATCGCGCCTTTAATCAGTGGTAACGCTTTCGATATACGCGCTGCTGCAAAGGTTTCTTGGGCAGGCAGAAAAGTTTCTGGGACGACCAGTACAGTTTGTCGCGCTGTTCTAACTGATCGCGCCTTTGTTAATCATGCCAGAGGCTTCTTTTTCAACATAGATACGTTCAGATAATTTCATTCATGCCAATCGTGAAACACAGGTATCACAACCTACTCAAGTCAAAATGAAAAATAGCTGATAAGCTCTTGTCATGTCTTTTACGATAAATGAATCTGTTTTACCGCTCTTCCCGCGTCTTGATGACGTTTCCCATCACCTCGTTGACCGTATTCCCGCGCTTGTGGACGAACTATTCCCCCTGCCCGGACGATTCCGCGCTGGTCTCCCGCGTGATGTGGCCACGCTTTCCAGCCTGCTCACGTTCAACCGGGGTGAGCGGGGCGGAGCCTATCTGGGAAAGGCGCCATTCCTCTCAGCATACCTGCGCTACTTCCTGCCGTGGAACGTGTACCGGCTCTGCAGGCTGCTTCCAGCCCTGCCGCTCACCCTTAGCGATGGGGACAGCATCGTTGACCTGGGGTCTGGGCCGCTTACCTTGCCGCTTGCGCTCTGGATTGCGCGGCCTGAACTGCGGAAACGGCGGCTGGAACTGCGCTGTTTGGATAAGACTGGCGCGGCGCTTGACGCGGGTAAAAAGCTCTTCGACGCCCTGAGCGGCGGAAACAGTTCATGGACTATCCGTTTGATTCGCGCTCCGCTGGGCGCGGAACTGCGGGGACCGAAAGCCGCTCTTGTTACAGCAATCAATGTGTTCAACGAGCTATTCTGGGATATAGCACACGGTCAGTCAGCGGCGCTTACGGCCTTTGCGGAAAGGAATGTGCAGCTACTCACCTCGCTTATCACCGAGGCTGCTTCGGTGCTTGTGGTGGAGCCGGGGATTCCGCAATCAGGCATATTTATCGCCGCGTTACGCGCCGCACTTATCGAGCGAGGCCGTACGCCCCGTGCGCCTTGTCCCCATACGGAACGCTGTCCCTGTTCAGGCGACGGCTCGAATCACGGCAAGGCGAAGTGGTGCCATTTCGCCTTTGACACGAGCGATGCGCCAAAGCCTTTGCACAAGCTTTCCGACGCGGCTGGTATTCCCAAAGAACGGGCGACCATGAGCTTTCTCATGGCAGGCAAGCCGGACGATATGTCGGAGGGTTTTATAACGCGGGTCATTTCCGACGCCTTTCCGGTGGGCGCACCTTTGTACGGCAGATATGCCTGTTCAGCGCGGGGTCTCGTTCTCCTCACTGGAAGCAGAGCCGCGTTGGAACAGCGGCCATCTGGCGCGTTGTTGCATCTTGACCCGCCGGACGAGCGTTCTCCCTTACCGCGAGACCCGAAAAGCCGCGCGCTTGTGGTTAAGATTTAGGGAACCATACCGCGTTGAAGCGTGTTGAAGCGAGCGCTATATGTTCAGTGTGATACTGGACCGGAAACTTTCGGCTTTAACAATGATGAAATATGGGCTAAGAAGAGGTATAATCAAAAAGGAGGTATTTCGATGGCTAAACGAACTTTGGCAGTAAACTCGCCCACACCGACTGAGGTGTGGGCATATCTACAAGAAACGGGTAGGCAAATCAGCGAGATGGGCCTGAAAGCGGACGAGCGGCTTGCAGAATCTCGTAAGCAGATGGACGAGCGGCTTGAAGAGTCTCATAGGAAGACGGACGAGCGGCTTGCAGAATCTCGTAAGCAGATGGACGAGCGGCTTGAAGAGTTTCATAGACAGATGGAGGAACGGCTTGCAGAGTCTCGTAGGAAGATAGACGAGCGGCTTGCAGAGTCTCATAGGAAGATGGAGGAGCAATTCGCAAAAACAGATAAACAGATTGAGGAATTTAGCAAGGGGCTCGATGAAACGCGTAAGATAGTTGCCGAAACAAGTAAGGGACTCGATGAAACGCGTAAGATAGTTGCCGAAACAAGCAAGGGACTCGATGAAACACGCAAGATAGTTGCCGAAACAAGCAGGAAGGTTGAGGAAATGTCGAGAAAGGTTGAGGAGGTGTCGAAGAATCTGGGCGGCATTGGGAATATGCTTGGCGATATTGCTGAGGGTTTGTTGACCACTGACTTGTTTGAGAAGTTCCATGCGCTGGGTTATGACTTTGAGGAGTCGATAGCTAACTATGAGGCGTGTGAGAAAGGGACAAAGCGATTACTTGCCGAGATAGATATGCTCATGCTCAATGGAACTATGGCGTTAGCGATTGAAGCCAAGACGCAAATGACCGTGCGCGATGTAAATCAGCATCTGAAGCACATGGCGCTATTGCACAGTAAGCCAAATCGCTTGTTAGGCGACCGGAAGTTGTACGGGGCCATGGCCGGGATAAAGATGACGAAAAAGGCAAGAACCTATGCCATACAGAAGGGCTTCTTTGTAATTGAACCATCCGGCGATACGGTAAAGATAGAAGCGCCGGCGGGAAAGCCAGCAGTATGGTAGTAAAAGATTACGGCCGTCTTTTTGTAGAGTATCGCTGCCCAACAATGAAGTCGCTTTACGCCGTTATGCTGTGGTATACTGGTGTTCATGGCCTCGTTTAATTTTGGACAGGCATACAAGCGCAGCGCCTTTCTCCAGTTCCTAACCAGAACCTTCCTGCCAGACGATTTCCAGACGGACGGAAACGGCGAAGCAATCGCTTTCTCCAGCGAGTACACGCGGCGGGTAACGCGACTGGGAACCAGTCCCTCGCTGGGGCTTGATGTGTTCGAGCTTATCCATGCCAGCAACGCAAGCCGCTCCAGCACGGCAAAAGAGGCGTTTCGTTTATTGCTCAGACATAGCGATAAAAACCTCGCCCTCATCATTTTTGTACCGGAGGACAAGCCCGCGACCTACCGTTTCTCGCTGGCGCACAGCGGCAAGCTTTACCGCGGCAAGCCTTCCCGCTATTCGTTCCCTCTGGGGGAAAACCGCGAAACCCGCGCGGCTGAAAAGACGCTTACCGTAAAAGTAAACGGCGTTGAAGACTTATTCTCGCGCTTCGCCGTTGACGCTGTTGTCAGAGATTTCTGTCAAAACATAGCCGCGTGGCATAAATGGGCTGTAACGCTGGCGCGTTTTCCAGAAGGTCGTGGTTATAATGTTATATTAACGCAGAACGACAACAAACAGCGTCTTATCCGGCTTATTACGCGGCTCATTTTTGTCTGGTTTATCAACCAAAAAAGTCTTATTCCTTCATGGGTTTTTGATAAAAAAGAAATGGAGCGCATCCTGAACAATTTTGACGCGGCAAGTAAAACAAGCGGCGCATATTATAACGGCATAATCCAGAACCTGTTTTTTGCTACGTTAAATAAACATATCGCCGAGCGCGCCTTCACCGATGATAGCAAATCAAAGCAAAATCCCCATTATGGAATCAAGACGCTCTACCGGGACCAGAAAGGCGATTCGCTTTTTGCCATAAGCCATTCAGCGTTTGTTGATTTATTTAAAACAATTCCTTTTCTTAACAGCGGTCTTTTTGAATGTCTGGACAGCATGGTTGGCGGTATAAGCCAGCAATATATCGACGGTTTCAGTCGTGAAAAAGACCGCGCCGCCTTTGTGCCAAACGCGCTTTTCTGGGGCGACAGCGCGCGCGACGGCGTCATTCCGCTTTTCAGCCGCTATTATTTTACCCTTGAGGAAAACACGCCGCAGGATATTGACATAGCCATTACTCCGGACATTCTGGGCGCTGTGCTTGAAAACCTCTCCAGCGCGTTTTACCCGTCCCGCGAAAGCGAATCGCTTAAAGCGTATTTATGGCAAAAGCTGAAAAATACTGGCGCTGAATACAGCGAAAGCCTGGACACGCTTTTTTCGTACACCGATGTCCCTCATGGGTTCAGCGAAAAGCAAACCGCTGTTTTACTAAACGCCATTGATACCTGCAAAATCATTGACCCAGCCTGTGGTTCCGGCGCTTTTCTCATTGACGTTCTGAACAAACTCATGTTTATTCTTGATAAACTCAATCCTGATAATAAGGAACGCCGCGAATGGTATTTAATCGAGCGCATTTATGGCGTTGATATACAGCCCATTGCAATAGAAATCAGCAAACTGCGTTTTTTTATTTTGTTTATTGCCGGACAAAGCCCTGATAAAACCAGAGACAACTTTGGTATATGCCCGCTGCCGAACCTTGAAACCCAGTTTGCCGTAGCGAATATGCGCGCCGCCATACCCAAAAACAGCGGCAAGCTCTTTTTGTTAAACGCTCCGCTTATACAAATAAAACAGCGTGAATTACTTGAAATTCGCCGCCAGTATTTCAATGCGGCAAGCGCAAAGGAAAAGACGCTGTCGCGTCATAGCGACCGGCGAATCCGCGCCGATATATCCGCCTTAATGCAGGAATATCGCGTTATTTCCCCTGCTGTTGCTAAAAAACTGCGCGAATGGGACCCTTATAACCAAAATATGCCGGCGTCCTTTTTTGATCCCTGCTGGATGTTTTGCGCATACGACGGCTTTGACATCACGCGGGTTCCACAAGCATCAAAACCGTAATGTTACAATACGTTGAACAGCAGTCATGGCAAAACGCAAAAAAAGCCCCGCTCTTGATCGGGTCTTAGGCGCTGACGCTCAGATGCTGAGAACTGTGATTGGCAGCGTTACTATGTGTTTCCTTTTTTACAGTCTGCATATTTTTAAGCTGGAACAGTTTGAGTTTTGGCACAAGCCATGCGGAACACATAAAGCGCAGCGCGTCAATCTCCGAAGCGTAAAACGCCTCGCAACGCCGCCAGCGCGTCCCATAATTCGCCGGCAAGTCCGCCCGCTCATGCTTTGTGATAACGCGCAGGTAACATGTTCCGCCATATCAATGATAAAATTGGCTATTTCTACAAGCGCCTTTTTTATTATTTCGCGCCTCTTGTTAAATTCAGAACGCTTATCCGCGCTGTCATTTGCGCCCTCTTCCGCCATATACAGTATAACCCTGCTCGCGTTTGGCATAAACAGCGTAAACAGCAAGCGCGGCGAAAACCCGCCCTCAAACGTCTGCATATAAGGCGCGGCGCTATTGACCGGCAGCTCCCGTTCTTCATTTGACGAGAGGATATAGCTGATAACGTCGCGTTGTAAGCGGGTGAGAATTTTAGGCATGATACTTTATTCCAAGTTATTAAAGGATAAAAGCTGATAGATAGGAAGATGTCATAGTTCATATCCTTCAAGACAGGTATTCCAAGAATAGTATGTCTTCATAAGCATAGCCATTTTGAGCGATAGTGTTACGCTTACCCTCATTTTGTAGCGCGCTTACTTCAGAAGATAGTCGCCTTATCTCAGAAGATAGCGCGCTTACTTCAGAAGATAGCGCGCTTAGTTCAGAAGATAGTGGGCTTAGTTCAGAAGATAGTCCGCTTAGTTCTTCCGCTTCGACACTACTGAACGAGGCGCTGGGAAGGCTCTTGCGGATAAACCGGGAAAAGGGCTGCGGTGAAACAGGCTCTTGTTAGGAGGCGGAACAGGTTATTGTGGCTGATTTCGGCTGAATCTTGGTTCTTAGGCAATCCTGTTCGGCTAGAAAATTATTAGGCATAGCGAAGAGTTGCTTTTCATTACCATCGTAAATATACTTCCTATAGTGATAGGGAGAAAGGGGTTATTTTATGCAAAGATTTTTTAAGTATCCTTGGGCAATAGTGGCTGTCGTAACGGCCATCACCGTGTTTTTCGCCGCACAGCTGCCGAGGGCGGAACTGGATAACAACAACTACCGCTTTGTGCCAGAGGCCGATCCTGCGCGTCTTGTTTCGGCGGAGATCGATGACACCTTCGGAAGTTCCCTTGCCATCATCGTGGGACTTGAGCGCGAGTATGGAACTGTGTTTGAGCCGGAGTTTCTTGAGCGACTCAGAGAATATGTCGGACGTATAGATGAAATCGAAACTACCGGTACGATCAATTCCCTTATGACAACGGATTACATCACCGCAGACGGCGAGACCATCACGGTAGAAAATCTTGTCCCTGATGACTTTGCGGGAACGCCGGAGGAAATCATGGAGCTGCGCAGGAAACTGCTTTCATGGGATATATATAAACGCGCCCTGATTTCTGATGATTTTACCGCAACGCAGGTACTCGTCCCACTGGAGATCAACAGTGAAGAAGCGGGAAGTCAGGAAGCGCAGGATGTTTTTTATACGGTACGCGATACAGCTAGGGAAATGTTTGACGGAATGGCAATGGTGTATACGGCGGGGCTTCCGGTAATCAGTTCCGAGATAAATGAATCAATTAAGACAGACCTTCAGTACCTTATTCCGTTGGTGGTGATCGTGGTGTTAGTGATACTGTTCCTGTCGTTTCGCAACTTTACGGCGCTGGTTCTGCCCCTTATCACGGTGATAGTGGCAGTCATTTGGTCTATCGGCGCTATGCCGCTGTTTGGCGTCAAACTTTCGATACTTTCAACAGTGCTTCCCGTGATCCTCGTGGCAGTGGGGAGCGCGTACGGCATCCATGTTGTTACGCACTATATGGGAGATTTAAGCGCGCGAGGAAAAGAACTTTCGGATACAGAACACCGCGAGCTGGTCTTTACGCTTTTACAGAAGATTGGTAAACCGGTCATGCTTGCCGCGCTCACGACCTTTGCCGGTTTCTTTTCGTTCTGTTTCACGGCAGTGGCTCCTATCCGGGAGTTTGGTTATTTTGCCAGCTTTGGCGTTATCGCTAGTTTTGTAGTGGCTATCACGCTGATACCCGCGCTGCTCATCATTCGCGGTCCAAAGCAAATGACCAAGGCGCGAAAGAACGAGGATGTAAGCGATCCCTTGAGTGAGGCTATAGCAGATAGCTTTTTGAGTGTGGTGCGGAAAAAACGCTTTGTGCTGGTTTTTACCGGTATCGTAACAGCGTTCTCCCTCTACGGCGTATCAAAGCTGATTATTGATAATGTGTTCGTTGAGTATTTCAAGCCAAGTACCGATGTCAGGCGGTCTGATGTTTTTATCCGCGAGAAGTTTGGTGGAACCAAAGTGGTGAATGTGGTGGTTGAGGCGGAGGATTCGACGACACTGCTTATGCCCGAAGTCTTGAGCGCGCTTGATGGTATGAAGGCATATCTTGAGGAGCATATCCCGAATGTGGGTAAGATCATTGGCTTTACCGATATGGTGAAACGGACAAACCAGGTGTTTAACGCCGATGAGTCGCCTGAAGGTCTTGCGCCTGTAGTATCACAGAGTAGTAGTGCCGCTGGTTTTGGCTTTGGTTTTAGCGAAGAGGAAACAGACAGCGGGTTTGGCTTTGGTGATGATACAGAAACTGACGGCTTTGGTTTTGGCTTTGGCGAAGAGGAAACAGACAATGGGTTTGATTTTTGGAGTGAAGGTGGGGGCGCGGGGGAAGATGAGCCAACGAAGTTGGCGATCTCCTCTCCAGATTTTTCTGTTGATCTTGCTTTGCTTGACAAGGCAGTGGCTTCACCTGAGATGAGTGCAGCGGATTTGGTGTGGGAGGTGAAGAAACTCGTGAACTACGAGGGCGCGGCCTACTACGAGATACCTGCGGATGCGGTGCGCTACGGCAAAACGGACAGCGTGGAACTGTCGATGCTTGTGTCCAATTACCTGGTGCTGCTTTCGGGCAATATCAGCGATTATGCCAACCATCCGCTGGAGCCAACGGCAATCAAAACAACCATACAACTGCGGACTACTGGTGATGCGGACACGAAGGCGGTTATAGCGCGGATTCGGTCGTATATTGACGCGAAGTTTCCCAAGACAGTGAAGGTGAGCATAGGCGGGCCAGCTCTGGTGGAAAGCGCCTTAAGCGGCCTTGTGGTTCAGTCTCAGATCATATCAGTGGCGGTCTCGGTGGTGATGGTGTTCATCATCATAGCTGTTTCCAACAAGTCGTTGATTGCAGGTCTGATAGGGAGCCTGCCGCTGCTCATTTCGATTCTGGTGAACTTTGCAGTGATGGGCTTTCTGGGGATAAAGTTGAATCTGGGAACGTCGCTGGTGGCGAGTGTCTCGGTGGGCATTGGGATTGATTACACGATTCACTTTATTGACGCATATAAGCGGGAGTACCGGGCTTTGGGCGGCGGCGGCGGCTTTCTGCGCCTTGCCTTCGCGGTATCAGGCAAAGCGATCATCATCAACGCGGTTTCTGTGGGTGCGGGTTTCGCGGTGCTGGCCCTTTCCCAGTTTGTGATCCTTTCTGATTTTGGGCTGCTTATCGCCCTGACGATGTTCACGAGCGCGCTTATCAGCCTCACGGTTATACCAGCGCTGCTTTTAGTGATCAATCCACGCTTTGTTAAAGGAATTTAAGCGTGAATACCAGCTTAGGCGGATGTACAATCCCGCCCGCAGTACCGTGATAGCGCGTGGTATAGCTGACATTTTACACTGGGACTTGGAGCAACCTCTTTTGAACCCTCCGTAAAACCTCTGACCCACATTAGTACAATCTGTTCTCCTTCGCAAACGCGATCTTGTAATTTATATGGAATATATATACAGTAAGTTTGTATATCATCCAAAAATAAATGCGATCTTGTAATTTATATGGAATATATATACAGTAAGTTTGCATATCATTCAAAGGGGGAGCAACATGGATAAAGAGCATTTGGACTTAGCGGTAACATTGCGTCATGAATTGCATCAGCATCCGGAGTTGTCTGGACACGAGGTGTGGACCAAGGGGCATTTGATAGAGTTTTTGAAAGAGCGCACATCGCTTGAGATCGTGGACAAGGGGCGCTGGTTCTACGCCCTGTACCGCGCGGGTGAAGGCAAACCCAACGCAGCTTTCCGCGCAGATTTTGATGCGCTTCCCATAGACGAGACTATTGATCTGCCCTATGGCTCATGGTTTCCCGGCGTGTCCCATAAATGCGGGCATGACGGACATAGTGCGTGTTTGATCGGGCTTGCTTTGGAAGTGGACAAGTACGGCGCGGATAAAAACGTCTACTTTGTGTTTCAACATGCTGAAGAAACGGTTAAAGGGGCGTTGGAGTGCGCTCCCCTGATGGATGAAGCGGGCATTTCTGAAATATTCGCCTACCACAACGTGCCGGGTGTGCCTGAAAATGTCATCATTATGATAGACGGCGTGGTTTGCTGCGGTTCAGTGGGCATGATCATCAATTTTGAAGGAGTTCCCTCGCACGCAAGCCAGCCGGAGGATGGACGCAACCCGTGTTTTGCCATTGCGGAGCTTATACAAAGCATCCCTGAGTTGACCGATCCGTCCCTGTACAAGGGGCTTGTGCTGTGTACGATCATCGGGATAAACGCGGGGAGGGAAGCGTTCGGTATGTCCGCCAGCGAGGGGCGCCTGATGCTGACCATTCGCAGTCAATTTGATGAAGAGCTTGATGAACTGCGGCAGAGGATCGAGTGCAAGGCCAGGGAAGAAGCCGGCAAATACGGGTTGAAATACACTTTTTCATTCCGGGACAATGTTCCCGCGACGTTCAATCACAAAGAAAGCGCGGACAAGATGCGCCACGCCGCGAAGAAGCTAGGGCTTGACGTGCTTGAAGCGAACGTACCTATTCGGGGGTCTGAAGACTTCGCATGGTTTACCAAGCGGATAAAGGGAGCTATGTGCGGAGTGGGACTCGGGTTGGATAGGGCTCCCATTCACACACCTCAATTCGATTTTAACGATGCGATTATACCTGCGGTGGTGGATTTCTTTCGGGCTTTGCTTGATGAGTGAATAAGGGCTTACGCCCTCATTATATTAGCCGATGGCGCTGCGGCAGCTCTGTTATGGCGCTATGGGTAAATCTTCTAAGGAGTGTGCTATTATGGAGAGCTTTTTTACGGTTGTGGGGGCTATTTCAGGCTTTTTTTGGAATTTCCTCTTCTTGGTTGGACTGGTGGGCGGGGGAATCTACCTTAGCATCAGGCTCAAATTCTTTCAGATCCGGCATCTGCCCTACATCATCAAACAGACCTTTGGCAGAATCTTTGACAAAGGCAAGGGAGAAGGCACGGTAAGCCCCTTTCAGGCGGCTGCTACAGCTATGGCTTCCACTATCGGCGCTTCAAATATCGTCGGAGTGTCGGCGGCTGTTGCTTTCGGTGGTCCTGGAGCGCTCTTCTGGATGTGGGTGATTTTTCTGTTAGGGGGCGCTACTAAATTCACTGAGGTTGTGCTGGGCGTTCACTTTCGGCAAAAAAACGCGGACGGACACTATATAGGCGGACCCGGTTATTACATGACCAAGGGGTTTCCCATAAAGTCTGTTGGCAAGGCCATGGCTCGCGCCGGAGCGTTCGTCGCTATGGTATACTACCTGCCGTCCATAGCTACTCAATCCATCTCTCTGATTCAGAACGCTGAAACTATGGGTATCAACAAGTACCTTGCTGGCGCAATATTGATGGTGCTGGTCGGCGCTGTGGTGTTAGGCGGGCTTATCCGCGTGGCTAAAACTGCTGACAAGATGGTGCCAATCATGTTCGTGCTGTATTTTATAGGCTCTCTGGTCGTACTATTTTCCTATGCGGACAATATCATTCCCTCCCTGATCTTGGTATGCAAGTCAGCTTTTACCGGAACCGCAGCTGCCGGAGCTTTTATGGGTGCTGGGGCGTCTATGGCTATCCGCATGGGTCTTGCCCGCGCGACCTATTCCTGCGAAGCGGGCATGGGCTCCGCTCCCATGGCCCACGCAGCGGCCATTACCGACCACCCGGTGCGTCAGGGATTCTGGGGCGTTTTTGAGGTTTTGGTTGATGGTCTTGTCTGTACCATGTCCGGTCTGGTAGTGTTGTCAAGCGGTGTATGGAAAGAGATCGGCGCGGATATGGCGTTTACCATGTCCGCAGCCGCGTTCCAAAAAGTGCTGGGCAATGCAGGCGCTTATATTGTTACCATCTCCCTCTTCCTCTTTGCCCTGTCAAGCATTATCGCCGTCATCTGGTACGGCGAAAAGTTGGTGGAATTTTTCTTCAATACAGGGATTTCAAAATATACCCGCGTCATCTATACGCTTAGCGTCATGCTGGGCGCTTTTTTCGGAGTAGAGGCGATTCTCGCCGTGCTTGACCTTGCCAATGCGCTGATAATCCTGCCCAATCTGATCACGATATTGGTTTTAAGCCCTCTTGTGGCAAAACTTACCAAAGAGTTTTTCTCAAGCGATCAGTACTACCTCAAAGATATTAAAAAATAGCATATAACACGGACGACGTTGTCAGCGCCGTCTGTGTTAGCGCGTCATCCTCTAGGAACTAACACCTAGTTCCTTATAGGAACTAACACCTAGTTCCTTATGGGAACTAACACCTAGTTTCTTATAGGAACTAACGCCTAGTTCCTTATGGGAACTAACACCTAGTTTCTATAAGGAACTAACGTCTAGTTCCTCTAGGAACTAACACCTAGTTCCTCTAGGAACTAACACCTAGTTCCTCTAGGAACTAACACCTAGTTCCTTATGGGAACTAACCTCTAGTTCCTCTAGGAACTAACACCTAGTTCCTTATGGGAACTAACCTCTAGTTCCTTATGGGAACTAACACCTAGTTCCTTATGGGAACTAACCTCTAGTTCCTTATGGGAACTAACACCTAGTTCCTCTAGGAACTAACCTCTAGTTCCTCTAGGAACTAACCTCTAGTTCCTCTAGGAACTAACACCTAGTTCCTCTAGGAACTAACACCTAGTTCCTCTAGGAACTAACACCTAATCCTTATAGGATTGCGCACTCTAATCCTTATAGGATTGCGCACCCTAATCCTCTAGGATTGGACACCCTAATCCTTGCGGCGGGGCGCATTCATACATAACGCGCACTAGCGGCTCAGGTTCCGCTGGCTGAATACCGAGTCCGCGATGGGCGCATCCAGAATAACGTTACTCATGGTGAAGGTGGTCTTGCTGTCGCGGCGGAGGAGATCGCGCATCTCGATTTCTACCGGGAAACGGCGTCCGCCAAATTCCTGAACCTTGAGTACTGTTACTTCCTTCAACTTTGCGCCGGAAAGCGCGTATTGCTCGGAGTGGAGCATATCGCCGTTTGCCTTATCTATCCACATCTTCTGCTTGGGATAACTTTCCGCGCGCTTCTTTGCCGTCAGTTCCAGTATCCAGCAGGCGCGCCCATTCCAGTTCTCCGAACCTGTAATACTCGGCGTGTAGCGGCTCTCCAGCGAGCCGTTGTCAATGGTGTCCTCATAAGACATATCTGACCCCATCATGCTCTCTTTCAGCATGTGGCCGCTGATGAGCATCACTTCCTCAGTGTCCGGCGAGTAAACATAGAGTCGGCCATTGGTCTTGAGGTACTTTGTGCCGCGGTCTTCACGGTTGGTAAACTCAATGAAGCTGTCGCTGTTTCCCCGCGCCCATGCTCGCATGGTCTTTACATACCTGCGCCCCTGATACTGGATTATCATGCTGCCTTCATACTGAATCGTGTCGTAGATTTCGTTGTCGTCAATACGACGCAGAAGCTCCATCGCTGTTGGCGATGCCGAAGGCGCTGATTGCGCCAGAACCATGCCCGCTGCCATAACGAGCGCTAATACCGCTGCTATAATCTTTTTCATAACTCTTTCCTTTATTGGGTACGGCTTGCCGTACCCTTGCTTTGTTGTGATACGGCAAGCCGCATCCCCTACTTTCTATTTCCCGTATCCCCTACTTTCTATCTACCGTATCCCCTACTTTCTATTTCCCGCATCCCCTACTTTCTATTTCCCGTATCCCTACTTTCTATCTACCGTCGAAGCGCCTCCACTGGCTCGACAAACGCGCTTTTAAGCGACGGAAACAGGGTAAACAGAGACGCTACTACTACACCCATGAACCAGCTTTGCAGCAGGTTGAGCCAACTGAAGTCCATGAATATGGCGTTGGCTGAGGGCAGCTCGGCAAAGGTGCTTTCTCCAGCAATGGCTGTCCAGCGAATAGGGTAGTTCTGGAGGATTCCGGTCAAAGTCCCGCCGACCAGCACTCCGATAGTGGCGCCTAGCATGGACAGAAAGACTGACTCAAAGAAGAACACTTTCACGATTTCACCGCGAGTCATGCCCAGGCTTCCCATCATGCCAATCTCCTTAATCCGCTCGTGGATAATCATGGCAATGGTATTGACAATCAGGAAACAGGCGACAACGAGGAATATCAGGTAGATTGCGTAGAACAGGGGCTGGTACATATTCATCATGACGATCCAGTACTGCTCGTTCCACTGGCTGACCACATCGTCGGGACCGAATATCTTTTCCATCTCATGGGCAATGGTCCCGCTCATTTCAGGCTTGTCAGCGTAGACCACGATCTGTTGGCTTGCGTCTTCCAGTACCAAAAGGCGCTGGAGGCGGCTGAAGTCCGCGATGATGGCTTCGCCATCCATCTTGGCGTAGTCAAAGCGGAAGATGCCGGTGATCACCGGAGACCACATCTTGTCAGAGAACTGTGCGGATATGGTTTTCAAGGGAAGGCGATCGCCGATTTTAAGTCCAGTCTTTTCGGCGAACTTGAGGCCGATGGCGCACTCGTTGCTGTCAAGCGCGGGGTAACGGCCTTGTACCAAGCCGTCTGTGCGGTCGGTGAGGTTAAAGTTATTTACCTTAATCTCCTCGTTCATGTTTATGCCCCAGAGGTTCGCGTGCTTCACCACGCTTTCCTGCAAGGTGGCGTATGCCATTATGCGGGGGAACACTGCCCTGACTCCGGGTATGGCCTTAACCTGTTCTATTACAGCGGTAAGGCTCTTGCCCTCTGCGACGGGGTACTGCACAGGGCTGTATTCGCTTTCCGCCTCGTACTGCGCGGACACAGCGCGCACGTCTCCTAACTCAAAGACCTGCACCACTTCGTGCATGCTGTTCAACAGCCCCTCAATCATTGATGAATAAAAGACGATAAAGAACACCGCGATGCCCACTGATATGACGCAAAACATGGTGCGCCGCATATTCCTGAACATATTGCGGAACGCTATCTTGACGAGGGTTCCGGTTCCTCCGCGACTGTATGACATATCATTCATAATTAACTCCTTTTCATGGGCGTTATTGCCGCACCATAAATTGATTTCTTATTCAAACCTAAGACTTTCGGTGATGGCCATTTTCGTGGCCCGGCGTGTGGGAACCACAGCCATAAGGGACGACAAGAGGGTTGCCACAATGCCGCTTCCGATGATGGTTCCTGGCCGCCACATACCCCGGAAGTTACCGGCGACCCGGTATCCCATATTGCCGCCCATTTGTTCCATCATTTCCGAGAAGTCAACTCCTGTATTAACCATAGGGATATTGAGGATGCAGCCTACGATGATGCCCAAGATAGAGCCGATAAGCCCCAGAGCTGCCGCTTCCATCATATAGACAAAAACCATCTGGCCGTCAGTCATGCCCAGCGCCCGCATCATGCCGGTCTCCTTAGTGCGCTCCAGAATGGCAAGCAGTATGGTGTTGGAGATACTGATGAGGGCAAGGAAGAAGAGGAGGATGGAGACAATCTTGCTTGACCCGTTTTCCATGCCTTCATAATTCAGGTAATCAGACACGTAATCCATCCATGAACGGACATCCAGTTCTTCGGGTAGCTGCTTTCCCTGATCTGCAAGTCCGACATTCAGTGCGGCGCGTATAGCATCGGCGGTTTCGATTTTACTGGTCATGTCAGCGGGTCCCAAAGTCTTGTCCCGAATCAGCAGTTCGGTTACATGGCCTTGGAGCATCATCCCTGCCTCGTCCTGCAAGACGTCCAGAGGCATATAAGCGGTGTTGAAGTTGTTGACCGGATCAGGGGAATTGATCATTCCTACCACTTTGGCGTTGATTACCTGGTTCACATGGCGCACTGCGCCGGAAAAGTCCACGCGAATCATGGCCTGAAGCGCGGTATTCTGCTTTGCCTCATCCTGTTCGGTCAGCAGATAGGAGCTGGTTGGCTCGTCGAATTGGTAGACCGCGCCCACAAGCTGCTGTTCCGCTGAGGTGAGTAGGGGCCAGAGCTCCACGTTCCATTTGTCCTTGCTTATCTGTTCTGGCGCCAGCTTGTAGTCAATGACTGTAGAGATACGGACGTCGTTACGGCCTGTGGCGTCAAACAGTGCCCAGAGCTTATCCGCGTCAGCTTTGGAAATATCCCGCTTCAAGGCCATTCTGTTCTTTGCCCGGTCTTCCGCATAGTCTTGGGTTTCTCCAAACTGCGCTTTGACTTCTACCTGTTGGTAGCAGGAACGGATGAATGTCTCGTCCGCACTGTTCTGCGCTGCCATAGCGATTAGGTCGTCAAGTTCCTGAATCGTTGGCCGGGTTGGGATGCCCACCTTGAGCTTGTCTGCGGTCTGCGCTCCTAGGGCAATGCCGAATTCGCCGCTGTGGATGTAGCGGCCTAATTCGACATAGGCGGTATAGGACAATGTTTTTGCTTCAGCAACAGGGTCAACAGCATTGACCACGAGCGGCGCGGAACCGGTTGTGGAATACATGGTGCCAGAGAAGGCATAACGAGGCGCCACATTGTAACCTGCGGCGTCCAGAATAGCGGCATAGGGTTCCCATCCGGCGAAGTTCTCGTAGGAAGGCATTTCGTCGTGCTTGTCGAAGTAAAGTTTGGTTTGCAGTTTTGCTGCGCCTATTTCGTAGTTAATGATGTTCCGCCGAGACTCCATGGAGACGCCGCCGAGCCAACTGTCCATCCAGATATAGACCGCCACGCTCACCATAATGGCCGCGCAGGTGAGGAAGGTTTTCACCTTATGCCGTCCAAGGTTCCGCAGCGCTATACGCTTGAGTTCAACAAATCCCTTCATTTAACTACCTCCTGTTCAACCTGCCCGTCGCGCAGCAGTACGATTCTGCGGGCAAAGTCCATAACCATAGCGTCGTGGGTGGAGAAGATGAATGTGGCGCCTTCGCTCTTGTTGAGTTTGACCATGAGTTCTAGGATTTCCTTGCCGATTTTAGAATCGAGGTTTGCAGTTGGCTCATCCGCGAGGATAAGGCTGGGTTTCTTTACTAAGGCTCTGGCAATGGCTACGCGCTGCTGCTGACCGCCGGACATTTCCTTGGGACGCCGGTTTTCCATGCCGCTTAGACCCACGCTTTCCAGCGCCTCAAGAGACCGTTCCCGCACTTCTTTTCTGCCAAGTCCCAGCAGAGTGAGGGGAAACGACACGTTTTCCAGCACAGTCAGCACGGGAATCAGGTTATACGCCTGAAAGATGAAGCCGATGCTGTTGCGCCGTAGTAGCGCGAGTTGGCGCTTGGTAAGTGTCGCTACATTAGTTCCCGCGATGCTGAACGACCCTGACGTGAGGGTATCGAGACAACCAGCGAGGTGCAGAAAGGTGGACTTCCCGCTTCCCGACGGTCCCGCGATAGCGGCAAACTCGCCGCCATCGAAACTCAGGCTTATGCCCCGCAGAGCGTGTACTGTTGTACCGTTCAGCCCGTAATCCTTCTTTACATTAACAGCTTTTACTACTGTCATATCTATCCTCCATAATTAAGCACTTACACGCTCTTTTGCAATGTTGTACTAGTATTATAGTTCAAAGATAAAAGAACTAGTACAATCTGTCAAGAAGTTTTTAGAGAATTTTTATGATTTTTATAGTTCAGCATGAGTAGCGAACCTGCCGCGCTCAGTGCCCAAAGTGTTACGGGCTATGGCGTACAGAATGGAATGTCTTGACAAAAAATTTCTCATGAAGGAAAGTTAAGTAATGGTAATGCGTAGTATGGGTCTAAAGAGCTTCTTTGAAAATCCCATTTTTCTATCGGCTGTTTCAAGTTGGTTCATGGCGCAACTCATTAAAACAGCAATCGTACTCCTTTCCCGTCGTAAAAAAACCTTCCACGAGCTGCTGGAGATTAGCGTTTGGCGTACTGGTGGGATGCCTTCAAGCCACGCGGCGCTGGTTTCCGCCATGACGACCTCTGTGGCCTTCATCGAAGGCATAGGCTCGAATCTGTTTATGGTTTCGTTCTGGCTTGCCCTTGTCGTGATGAGGGACGCGCTGGGTGTGCGGCGTTCCTCTGGCCTTCAGGCAAAGGTGCTTAATATGCTGGGACACAGCGTGGAGCAGAAACTTGCGGTTGAATACCATCCAGTAAAGGAAGTGAACGGACATACACCGCTTGAAGTGGCTGTTGGAGCGCTTCTGGGGGTGTTTATCGCCGCAGCGTATGCCAACCTCTAGGCTCAAGGCTGGGTTGCTCATGCTGGCGACAACTCTGGGCGCGTGCATTGCGGGCGGCGGCGTGTTTTTGCTGGTCATCACGCTCCTGCCTGACGAAGCCGCCGAAGGCTACGCGGTTCTCCGCGTGGATGCCGCTTTGCCTGACCGCGAGATTAGCGAGCGTCTAGCCGCGTCAATCAATAACTATATCTCAATCGACTTTGTATCCGAGTCAACCCAATGGGTATTTTTGAACGATTTTGACACAATTCTCACTCTTTCGCTTGACGAGTATCAGGAGCGCCTTGCGGCCTCAGCCCTGCAGCCTGACCCCCGTGATGATGGCTATGCAGCGAGGCTTCATTCGTTCTTTGTTCGTAATGGCCAGCGTCTCTTTTTTATCCCCTTTATGCGGCCATCATTATTGGAGGAACTCAATACGGTCTGGGTACAGAGAACAAGGAGCGGTAATGCAAACCTGGAAGCTGCCATTGCAAAGGGACTGAATGGTATTCCCTTTTCAATCGAATGGCTGGGTTATGACCGTGAACCGCGCTACCTGTATATTGCTTTTGCTGATGCGGCGTGTGTTTTGGCGTTTCTGCTCTGGCGCTTTGCCTTATGCGTTATCAGGCGGCTCGCAGTTTCTGCACATGGGAAGCGGATGCCGCAGCGCCTCGTCGTGGCCGGCGCCATTGTCCTGTTCGCCATTGCGGTCGCTCTGACGGCACATTCCCTGCCTTTGCTTGCGGAACGGCTCAGGCTCTATCACGCGCCGTCAAGCGAGCTTGCCACTAGCCTTATTGACGTCGCTGAGTATGAGGCGCATATTGCGTTTCAGACATCGTTTAGCCTGCGCCCGTTGGGAAGTAGGGTACTTAATGAAAATCCTTATCTGCGTTATGATATAGGAACGGACGGCCTTATCGCCGGTACGCGGGAACTGTCTGCGGCGCTTTTACCAGAAGTGGTTTTTTCAACAGAAGCGTTGTTTCCGTTAAAAAAACTCATGGACTTTCTAGCGAATTTCGTGGATTATACAAAGACGGTACGGTTCTCAGAATCCCGGTTTGGGGATTACTAAAGACAACCTTACAGAAGCCTCAATAGGGTTTTGAAAACCCCAGCGAGGTTTTGAGGAGATAGAGGCTTTTGAAGAAAGTGTATTCATTTCCCCGTGGGGGAATTTTGTTTGAAGATAGCACGGTTACTCCCATCTCCACATTTCATGACGGCTCGTGGAGATGGAGCGTTCTGGCATTTTTCAGGAACATCTGGAAGTCTGAACATCCACTTATAAGCATCGCGCGTAAAGGACTTAACGTGTTCAAAGCGTCGGCAGTCGTCCAGCGCGATCCGGTTTCCCAAACAGAGACCCAGCCAATGCTTAAACCAGCGAACGGTAGCGGCTATATTGATTCATTCTTACCCGTGCTGTCGGTGATACCACTGACGCAGAACAACGGGGTAAAGACAAGACGACTTGTCGAACTTGGCGATACGGTTCGTGAGGGAATGCTCGTGGGCAAGGGCGAGGAAGCGGGTGCGGCGAATATCCACGCATCAGTTCCGGGTACCGTGGTTCGGCTGGTTTCGTGGGAAATGGCGGAAGGCGTCATGAACGAAGGTGTGGTTATACGCTTGGGCGGAAACTTTGAACGATCGGGCAAACAGGAAGCGCCCCTGCCATGGAACTATCTTACGTCCGCTGAATTGAGAAAACGGGTCAGGGACTGTGGCGTTGTGGAAATGGAAGGCTCTGGTAAACCGGTCGTGGAAACGCTTATGGAGTTTGATAATGGACCAAAACCGCTTAGTCTTGTGGTTTCCTGTGTGTTTGACGACCCGTGGCGTGTGGCTGATTATGTACTTTGTCAGGAATACCTTGAATCTGTAGTTGAGGGAAGCGCTATTATCAGTAAGATGTGTGGGGCTGAACAAATTGTCTATGCGGTTTCATCGCGTGAGCAGTCCCTGGGAGAGCGGCTCATTGCCGAATCCGCGAAGTACCAGATTCCCTCGGCCCATGTTTCAGTCGGCTATCGTTATCCCCAGGGAAATCATCGGGAACTGGAGCTTGCCCTGCGCATCTATGAAGGACAGGAAAACGTGAAGTTGGGACGCCTGTTCATACAAGGCCCTGCGACTCTGGCTGCAGTCCGGGATGCGGTTGTTTTAAAGAAACCTCTTTTGGAACGCTTTGTTGCGGTGGGCGGTTCAGCGGTCAGGAAACCACAGGTATTGCGGGTGCGGATTGGGAAGCGTATTCGGGAAGCGTTCAATGAATGTGGCGGTTTTGTCCGTGAACCAAGCCGTATCGCCGAAGGTTCCCCGCTCTCAGGCCGCCGTATCGCCAACCTTGATGAGCCGATTGGCAAAACAACCTATGCCCTGTTCGCGCTTTTATCAAAGCAGGTTGGAGGCAAGGTTACGCGGAGCTGTATTGGCTGTGGGGAGTGTCGGCTCGTGTGTCCGGTCGGGCTTGATCCCGAAGTTTTATTTAAACGAATTGAGTTGAGGGTACAAGTAGCGCCGTGGGTGTTTGAGTGCCACGGATGTGGATGCTGTAATGTGGTTTGTCCCTCACGCCTGCCTTTGAGTACGCTTGTTACCAACGCGGCGATTCTGGAGCGTAAAAAGAATGTTTGATAAACTTGAGAAAGAAACTATCCTGCAGCTAAAACCACAGATAAACCGCGCCAATCCAAGCGCACTCCGAATGTGGCTCGTGAGCCTCTGCGCCTTTGTTACAATCATACAGTCTTCATTGAGTGATTCGTTTTCTTCCTTATTAGTAGCGTTTGCCGCAGTAAGCATGGCGGAGCTTGCCGAGTTTTTGTTTTACTTCAGAACCGAGAAACAGGCCATGCCCAAAGACGGAAGCGCCATTGCCTCAGCCTTTATCCTTACCCTGCTTCTTCCCAACTGCTTGAACCCGCTCTATGTGGCTTTGGGTGTATTCTTCACTATGCTTGTGGTAAAGTACAGTTTTGGCGGTCTTGGGGCAAACTGGCTCAATCCAGCGCTTGGCGGCTGGCTCTTTATTCGCTTCTCATGGCCAGCGGCGTTTGAGGAAGCGCTCAACGTTAATCCGCCCAGTATTGGTGGCGCAAACAGCGCGAACAACATAAGCTCATGGATAAGCGACACGCTTAATACTTCGATTTTTCATGTTTTTGGCGTGGAACTGCCCAAGAACTACATTGAACTGTTCGCGTATTCAGGCAGTGGCCTCATCATTGACCGAGGCCTCTTTGCCTTTTTGCTGGGAACCATCATCCTTGGCGCGTTTCAGGTAAGCCGCATCTGGATTCCAGTGGCCTACCTTTGCTTTTATGCTTTTCTGGTAAAGGTATCTGGCAACGACCTGTTCCTCGGACTTTTTTCAGGCAGTATCATTGTAGCCGCGTTTCTACTTGTGGCGGACTCGGCCACAAGCCCCAAATCCAGAGCCGGTTCGCTCATTGTGGCGATCCTGGCTGGTTTCCTGAGCTGGCTTTTCCGGTATCACGGCGGGGAACCTTATGGCGCTTTCTTTGCTGTGGCCCTGCTGAACGCGCTTGTTCCCGTGATACGCCGTATAGAGACTCATCTTTTTTATAGGGGAATGGCATGAGCGACGATAAAACAAAGGATATCGCGCTCCTTGCCGCGTGGATTGCGCTCATCATGCTTCTTAGTGGGGCGTTGTGGTTTTTCACCCAAAGCCTGCCTTACTCGCGCCTGCTCAGGAGCGTGAATATCGCGCTGGAGAGTGTCGGAGACACACGGCGACTTGAGCGTATTCCGTCTAATCTAGCAAAGCACAACTCCCTCGGATTTTGGTACTATGAAGGATCGTCCCAGAATCGGGCTTTTGTGTTTTCCATTATGGACCATGGGATACTTCAGCCTTGCTTGGCCTGGGTTTCTCCAGAAGGAAGGGTCATTGAATTTTTTTTTCTACAACACAATGCGCGTGAGGCAACGCGCTTTAGTCAGGGTATCATCAATGTGTATAAACAGCGCATTGAGCAAAGCGTTCTGCCGACGCTAAAACAGGTACCGGTGGTAGAATTGATGGCAGAACCGCTGGAAGTTGAAAATGAGGAGGAGCCATGAGGCCTTATCTGCGATACTATTTTCTAGTCGACTCACCATTTGTTACGCTGGCTGGTTTCGGCCTTTTGATCATGGCGTCAAGTCGGCTCGCGTTTGCTCTCATCACACTCGGCGCGCTTGTGTGGGTGTATGGCCTGTCTATACCGCTGGCATTTATAACCCAAAAGTTTTTCCCCAAAAAGATGAAAACCATTGTTTCTCTGTTCCTCACCAGTTTTATAGCAGGTCTCTTTCTGTTCCTGCTCTTCTTGTTTAGCCCCCTGCTTGCCATGCGAATTCAGTACCTGATTATTCTGATACCGGTTGTTTGTGTTGGATCAAATCTGCCGAAAAGTTTCCACAAGATGCTGCGTAAGGAAGTGTGCGTCAGAGCGCTATTTGAAGCCTTGTGTCTGGGTGTGCTTATTGTGGCCTTTGCTCTTGTCCGGGAACCTTTCGGCTACATGACGCTTTCTTTGCCTGGCGGGACCTGGGGCATCATCGAACTGGGGTATGACTGGAATTTCATTATTCCCATACAGGTCGTCTCCTCCTCAGCAGGCGCCCTCATATTGCTGGGCTATGCGACTGCCTTGTTCCAGAGTATCAGGAAAACTTACCTCAAGACAAAGGAGCGTCTCTGATGCGCGCGTTTTCTCTCATCGTTCTTTCAAGCCTTTCCTTTAATATGATCCTGCAATTTGGTCTGGGACTACGGGACATTCGGACTGGAATGCAGCAGAACCATGTAATTTCCCTATTTCAGACGTTCGTGCTTTTTGTGTCGGTACTCATACTGTGGCCTGTTTTTAGCTATCTTCTTTTGCACATGGGAGGCATTGAATACATACTGCTGTTCCCACTCAGCGCCCTTACTTGCATCGGCTTTGAATGGCTCAGAACGCAGTTCTTTGCAGACTTCGCACTGTTTGCGCCCAAAGCAAACAGCTTCAGCGCTGTTTCAGCGTATAACGGGCTTGTGCTTACCGCGCTCTTTCTCACCCTGCACCTTGCCACGTCGATTGGTGAGGCGTTCATTCTATCGCTCGGCTTTTCCGCCGGAACCATCGGTGTGTCGTACCTGCTCTCCACGATCTATATGCGTTCTAGCTTGGAATCAGTGCCTTTGTTTCTGCGGAACACCCCGCTTATGCTTATCGCTCTGGGACTCCTGTCTCTGGTCTTTTCTTCCCTGACAGTCATTTTGCTGGAATGG
Source organism: Treponema sp. (assembly GCA_031258505.1). GTDB lineage: Bacteria > Spirochaetota > Spirochaetia > Treponematales > Breznakiellaceae > JAIRMT01. The sequence goes on along the minus strand of JAIRMT010000020.1, from coordinate 15,152 downwards.
CGTTAAGATATGAGTATGAGTATCCGTTTTATACTGGCCGCCCATGCTCATATCGCGCGCGCCACGCGAGATGAAGAGTTTGAGCGCCTGTACAAAACTCAGGTAAAACCCTTTGTCGCTACACTGTATAAATACCCCAAGATTCAGGCCAGCCTGCATTATTCAGGGATACTACTGCGCCGAATTGAAAAGGCTCACCCTGAATTTTTTATGTTGCTTGAAGACCTTGTTTCCCGTAAACAGATCGAACTGCTCGGCGGCGGTTTCTATGAGCCAGTCTTGCCTCTGCTTCCCTTGCAGGACAAGATTGGCCAGATAGAGCTGCTGACCACCTACATCAGGCGACAGTTTGGCAAACGTCCACAAGGCTGCGTGCTTCCGGCTCAGGTCTGGGAGCAAAACCTCGTCGGCCCACTCACCACCTGTGGCATGGCCTACACGTTTCTTGATGAGCAATGGTTTCCGTCCCCGACTGTCCCCTGCCTCACCGAGGATCAGGGGAAGCTCATCACCGTGTTCCCAGTGTCAGACACGTTGAGCCGGAACTTCGCCCGGCAAAATCCTAGACAGGTTCTGAAAAACCTGCTTGAGACCAGATCAAACGAGCAAGATGCGCGCGTTATCACCGTGTTCCCAGAGCGCTTTTACGTGGAACGTGAAGACAGCGCGCCCGAATTCGCACTCCACACTTTTTTTGAAGCCCTATCAAGTTTTGCTCCCCATTTTGAGTTCACGACCCCGGGCAAAATCTTTAGAAACTTTCACACACTTCCCAAAGTATACTTCCCCTGTTCAACAACCCGGTTCGACGGTCTTCCCCGCCAGTGTCTCATTGATTATCCAGAGGCAAACGGTATCTATGCCAAGATGATGTTCACCCATATTCTCATCAATCAACTGAGGGGCGATAAGGAGCGTAAACACTCGGCGCGGGAGGAACTGTGGAAAGCTCAAGCCTGCGACGCCTTTTACCCAAGCAAAAACGGCGGCATATACCGGCCTGCGGTGAGAAAAGCCGCGTACAAAGCCCTGCTCTCCGCTGAAAAAATCACCCGTGAAAACGGCTTTACCCCTTCCCTGATCAGCTTTGATTTTGATCTGGACGGAGAGCGGGAGGCGCTGTTTCAGGGCGAAGAACTTAATTGCTATATACAGGCCGCCGGCGCAAGCGTGTTTGAGCTTGACTACCTGCCCAGGTGCTGGAACTACCTTGACACTTTCTCGCCTGAGCGCGCGACACAGCGCGCGTCAATCCGACGTAACGCCTTTGTTGATCACCTTGCCCCGCCGGAAGCGCGTTTCACGATCTCTGCAGACAGCCGTTTCTGTGGCGATGAACGCTTTGAGCTTGTGGAACTGGACAAGAATCGTAGCCTTGTCCGTTTTTGCCTGCAGCCGCTTAACCATGCGCCAAGTGTTACGCTGCCATTTGGAAACATCGCGCTTGACAAAACATATCACCTTGAAAAGAATGTGCTTTGCCTGCGCTACGTATTGAGCAATCAGGGAACTGATCCAGCTTGCTTTAACCTTGTCCCGGTAATCGATCTTTCCTTCCCCAGTGATGGGGAAACTATGTTACGGCTTTTCAGATGTTCCGGCGAAGCCAAAGAACGTATCGCGCCGGATAATGTCGCGCTTACGGATACCAACGCGCTCTGTTTTCAGGACATCAGAAACGAGGTAAACCTTAACCTGCTGTTCGACCGCCAAGTTGACATTGAAATCAAATCCATAACAAGCTCTTCCAGCCATGCCGCCGATGTATATCAGTCAACCTGCATAAGCCCGCTCATACCCGTGTCTTTCGCCGCTGGAGAGCGTTTCGAGACGGAGATACGCCTGCAAATCGGCCATTGAAAGCTGGCAGAGGAACCTGACGCCTCACATAAAACCCTGTTAAAAGGGAACGTAATGAAACAGATGAAACACTATGTGATGTGATCTGGTTTGAGCGCCTCTTGTTTCAGCTCCTCATTGTCCTAATGGAGCTTGCGAGCTGAATCACCTAGATTTAGGTTACTCTACTTTGAACTTGGCGACTTCGGCGGACAGGGCATCAATGTGGTTCTTGTTTGTTACGCTGATTTCCTTGACCCTGTTTACCGCAGCATTGATTTCTCTGACACTTGAGTCCATTTCGTTTATGCTGCTACTGATTTCATGCGTAACTGTTTCGAGATGGTCGCTTTCTTTAATAACTTCATGGCTGCCGTTAAGCATTTCCTCCGAACTCTGTTTGACTTTTCCGGTTAGCTCGTTCAGATTGCTTACCGATTCAAGTATCTGCCGGCTGTCCGTATCCTGTTTTCCCATTGAGTTGCGGATTTGGAATTCCTGTTCCGAAACAAGCCGTATCCGGTCGTTGATGGCCTGAAACTTGTCCAGCGCCGCGCCGATGGATTTGGTTATCAGATCAATGTTGTTTTTGATTTTCTTCAAGACAACGGAAATGTTTTTTGACTGCCCGCCTGAATTTTCCGCCAGCTTGCGGATTTCATCAGCAACAACGGCAAAACCCCTGCCCGCTTCGCCCGCATGAGCCGCTTCAATGGCGGCATTCATGGAAAGAAGGTTCGTCTGACTTGCAATAGTCTGCATGACCGAGTTGATCTCCAAAAGACCTTCGGAGTCTTTGGAAATATCCCCAATATCCCGCGCCACTTCCTGCAGCCCTTCCCGGCCCTCTTCCGAAGTGGCAATGAGTTCCTCTACATTTTTCGCGTTATGAATCAAGGTTTGGGTAACCCTGCTAATGTTATCCAGCATCTGTTCAATGGCCGATGTCGACCGGGAAACGCTGGAAACCTGATCTTCCACGCTGCCATTGAGTCTTTTGATGTTAAGCGTGATCTGTTCCATCGTGGAGCTGGTTTCGGTTACCGATGCCGACTGGTTAGTAATCTTCTTTTTGATGTTTTGTACACTTGCAACTATCTGGTTGACAGCAGCGGCGGACTGATTCATGTTTGCCGCCAGTTCGCTTCCTATGCTAGAAAGATTCACAGTCTGGGCTTTTATCACCACGATCAGATTCATAATTTTTTCCATAGTGAGGTTGAAACATTCGGCCAGCTCTCCGATTTCGTCTTTTCGTGATATGGTAATGCGCCGGGTGAGGTCACTCTCGCCGGAAGCAATTTCCTGCAGCATGCTGTGGACGGTCTGGAGAGGATGAAAAATCATTCTGAGAAAAACAAGCATAATAACAATGCCCAGAATCAGAAAGCCCGCGCCCAAAAGAATCTGGTGGATAATGGCTATACTGATATTATGCATAAGTTGTTCCGCATCGAAATCGCAGCCGATGATCCCTACCATCTCTCCTGATGAAGTGAAAATGGGGGCGTAAATTGACAGCATCCAACCCCATTCGCCTTGATTTGTGGGTATATCGAAACTTATGCTTCTGGTTTCCCAGCAGCGCATAAAAGCCTCGTCGTACTCGGAGACATCCTCCTCCTCCCCAAGAAAGGAAAACTCATCGCTGTCTCCTACACGCGCGCTTCCGTCTATGACAAACATATAGATGTGGTCCTTGACCGGCGCCATGGTGTAGAGGTACATGACGCCGGAATGTTCCTTTAGGCTGAGGAGCTGCGCCTGAGTTTCCACATAATAGGGAGCTTCCATGTCAGGATTTTCAAGCAGGGCTTTGAAGCCATCGCCGTCGATATACTTTGCGGCTATCTTGATTATGGCTATTCCCTGGTTGACAAATACATCAGAGGCCACATCAATGGAGGAACGGCTTGCGACAAAGGAGTTTACCACGCAAATCGCGGTAAGAAAGACCGCAAAAAACAGAATGAAACGGAATTTGAGAGAGCGGGATAATTTCATGTTTTTTCCTTAAAACCTAGATAAAGCTATAGCCGCTAAGAGTATATAGTCTTTCTCCGTGTGTTGTAAGACATCGCGGTCAATGAATAGGACATCAGCCTGAGTTCCCAGCCAATCAGCGCTCTTTACCCTGTTTTTCTCCTTCATGCGGTTTAAGCTGAAACTAATGAGCCGCTCATTGCAGCGGATGAGTCAAAATCCATAGCTAGTGATGCGCCCCTGACAACTAATGATGCGCTCCTTACAACTAATGATGCGTTAGTCAAACTAATAAATCGCCCCTTACAAATAGTGATGCCCTCCTTACAACTAATGATGCGTTAGTTACAAGTAATGATGCGCTCCTTATAAGTAGTGATGCGTTAGTTACAAGTAGTGATGCGCCAGTTATAACTAATGATGCGCTGCTTGCAACGAATGATGCGCTGCTTGCAACGAATGACTCGTTTCTTGGAACACCCCTGATCCCGAACCCGGCGCTGGACCTTGCGAGCTGAATCACCTATAAAATAGGCGCGGTTTTGCTTACCTTAAACAAGTAGTCATCTGTCGCAGGAGCCGGCAGAGAATCAATCGTCGGGTCCCAGGTTGTATAGAGCGCTTCAACGCGCAAGACCTCGAATATCCCCAGCGGAACTACGATTTCAAGCGTTAGCGGGTTTGGCGGGCCTTCACCCATAATGAGGGTAAGTGAGTTTCTTTGCTCATTCGTCTCAAACGGCATGGGCGCAGAGTAGAGAACTGGTCGGCTTCCATCATTTGAATCCAGATACAGGTCAAAACGAGTGGGTTCTCCACGCGCCGACAGGTTGATCTGTACTGTTCGCCGTTCAAGGAACACCTGTGTTGTGGTCTCTATGGTAAGAACCTCTGGCGCGCTGCTTCCCTCCTCCTCAATAAGATTCCGCCGCTCTGCTTCTACCAGGGGAACCTTTGCCAGCCTATTCATATAGATCATGAAGCCCCCCAAACCAGCCAGCAAGATACCTGCCGAACATATAAGCCGCCGGATAATAATGGCTCTCCGCTGCCTGTCCATACTCAATGGACTTGGTGATTTCTTAAACTCGCGCTGCTGCTCGGAAAGCGCTTTCGCCCGTTCAAGTATCAACATAAAAGGTAACATGATAACGGTGAAGTAGAAAGAAGTCAGAATGTTTTCAGAAAGTATGATGCGGGCGAATTTCTCACTTCCAATGGCAAGCATATCCAGGAATCGACTGAGACAGAGTATAGGCAGAGAAAAAGCACAGAGATACGTCAAAAAGGGGATTTTGATAAAACCGCCAAGGAGCATAAGCAGAAAGATCGACAGAAGCAAGGGTATAAGCGTAAATTCCAAAAAGATCGCTATAAACACGCTCAGGGTAACAAAGAGTATGGCGATACTGCCGTAGAAGGCGGCTTTTCGCGGTATCCTGAGTACCTGCTGCAGGGGAGAGAAGAGGGAAAAGAGGAAGAGCGCCATAAGTATTTTACAAGCTGGCCGCCCATAATCAACAATGCGGGGATCAATGGCGAAGAAATTTGATACCAGAGTGATAAACGAGCCTGATACCTCTAGGCAGAGTATCATAATACAAACAAAAAGCACGGGAACCCAGATACGCCTGATGAAACTCGCCCATTGCATGAGCCAGCGCTTGCGGTGGACAATGGTATAAACGAGCAGGGCAAAGAAGAACAGAGCCATAATCAGCGCAAAAAGCGTAACAGTCAGTGTTTCTGAGATAATGATAAGATTACCAAAGAAGTCAAGAATCAGGAAGTGATAGTCAAGATTCTCCATGGTCAGGGTGAGGGACGCGGCATAGGCGGCAAGCGTATCCGCCAGACTCTGCGGGGCTATAGTCGCATTGGCCACTCGGGGGCGCGTTCTGGTTTCCAGATAGAGCGCGTTGATTTCTTGTTCAGCTGCGCTGCTGATCACGTCTGGCCCGTCAACAAAGCCAAGTTTGTATAGTTCGTTGAAACGAACCGCCAGCGTATAAGGGAGGCGCTGGCTTTTGCACAGCGTGTTCAGGCTCTCAAGCGCATTTCGAGCCGTGATGGTATATGCTGCGCCATGATGGATAAGCACTTGTTCTGGCGCTGTTTCTAGGTCTACATACAGCAGAATCGTGGTTTCAGGACTGTCGAGCGTGGTATACAGGTCTTTCAGTCCAAGATGAGGACGCCTCTGTTCTTTTGGCAGCTTCGCGGTCTCGTCTCCGAGAAAGGCGATGAGAACAGGTATTGAAAGAAGCGCGCTCTGTTCGTGGATTGCTTCAATGAACGTAAGTCCAACCTCTATGCCAAACGAAAACGCGCCTTCTGAAGCGTTAGTTCCCGCGAGCGGGATCGCCAATATCAGCTGTGTGCCAGCAGCTTTGGTCTCTGGAGTTTCTGGATGAAAGCTAACATAGATTGATGCGCCAAAGCCTCCGGCAGAAAACAGAGAACGTTCTTCAAACAGAACTTCGCGGGCATTGAGCGCGTCAATCAGCGCCTCACGGCGTTCCTGTTCCAGCGCTGTAGTGGATATTGGCAAGAGCGGCGACTGAGCATGGAGGGAAACAAGCGATATGAAACAGAAAGATATCAGTAACAAACGCTTGATTGGGATCATTGTCTGACAGCCATCACACAGGCCGCTCCGGTATGTCTGGCAGGGGTGGAAATACGGCCTGTATATGGGGATTGTGGACGTGCGGAGCAATCACCAGGGGAATACCGAAGACAGCTTCAAGGATATCTTCCCGCAAGACTTCGCCCGGCCTGCCCATTGCCACAAGGCCGCCCTTACCCACGAGCATGACGCGATCCGCATAAAGACTGGCAAGGTTGAGATCGTGGAGGCTCACAATGGCGACACGACCAAAAGCGGTCATTGAACGTACTAGATTCATCACCATGTACTGATACTTTGGGTCAAGGTTATTGGCTGGCTCGTCTAGCAGGAGCAAACCCGACTCCTGGGACATGGCGCGGGCAATGAGTACCCGCTGAAACTCGCCGCCAGACAGCTCGGTTACCACACGATGTTCAAAGCCGCTCAAGCCAGTGGAACGTATCGCCTTTTCCACGATGTCTTTGTCTAAGGCTGCTGTTTGTTTCGTGTTTTGCGCCGCACTACTCTTAAAAAAGCCGTGGTGGGGGAAACGCCCTTGGGTTACCAGCTCCTCAACCGTGAAACCCCAGTCTGATGTGGCGCCTTGAAAGAGCAGACTGATTTTCAGCGCCTTTTCCCGTTTGCCCATAAGCGTAATGTTCCGTCCATCAAGCATCACTGCGCCGATGAGTGGTTTTAGAAGCCCGCCGATGGTTTTGAGGAGCGTAGTTTTCCCACTTCCGTTGGGGCCGATCAGCGCAATCAGTTCGCCCGGCTTAATGGCAAGGGTGATGTTGCTTAGAATTGCCTTTTTACCAAAGCCTATGGAAAGCTGTTCTAGTTCCAGTCGGGGGACAAGTTTCAGGGTATCCATGTTTATAAGCGTCCGAGGCGTCCACTGTGGTGGATAAGGAGCCAAATAAAGAACGGCGCTCCACATAAAGACGTGATAACGCCGATGGGCAACTCAAGGCTTCCCGCTGCACTTCGCGCCACGCAGTCCGCCACAAGTACCAGCAAGGCTCCGGCAAGTGCGGAACTGGGGAGAAGCCGTTTGTGCGACGGCCCAATGAGGAGCCGCATGGTATGCGGGGCAATGAGTCCCACAAAACCGATGACGCCGGAGGCGGAAACAGCGGCGGCTGTAGCAAGCGCTGCGCCAAGCGCGATGGCGGAGCGGGTTTTTCGTACCTCAATGCCCAGGCTTTCGGCTACGTCTTCGCCCTGTAAAAGCAGATCAAGGGGGCGGGCGTGCAGAAACACGATGAGACAGCCAAGCGTCATCACCGGCAGAACCGCTGACAAGGCTGACCAGGTGGTTCCGTTAAGGCTCCCCAGAAGCCAGAAATACACCCGCTGAAACGTCTGATCCTTGAGCAGGAGTATGAGCGAAAGCAGGGAAGAAAAGAGCGCGCTGAGAGCTGTTCCGGCAAGCAGGAGCGCGGTTGCAGGCGGCGGATTGCCCGCGCTTCGCGCTATGGTAAAAGCTAGAGCAACTGCTAGTAACGCGCCGCAAAAGGCGCAGAGTGATATTGGCGAAATTGGCCCGATAAACGTTAGTCCCGTGCTTACGGCAATGGCCGCGCCTAGCGCCGCGCCCGATGATGCGCCTATCACATAGGGATCGGCCAGCGAATTGCGAAAGATGCCCTGAAACGCCGCGCCTGACACTGCGAGGGCCGCGCCCACTGCCATTGCCAGAATCAGACGGGGAAGCCGTATCTCAAACAGAATAAGCGCTGTTGTTCCCTCTGTATCGCGCAGCGCCTCCATAAGCTGCGTTGGGCTAAAAAACACTGAACCACTCGCCAGGCCAACCAGAAACGCCGGAGTCAGGGACAGAATAAGAATGATCATCAGCGGAGAAAAACGCTTCAGCAGTTGGATGCCCCTTCAGTTCGCAAACAAAATGTTAGAAATAGCCAGCACCGCATCAGCAAGGCGGGGCCCGTAACGGTAGAGCATATCCGCGTTCACCAACGCGACGTGTTTATCCCGCACTGCGGGTAAAGCCGACCAGCCCGGACGCCGCGCAAGCGCCTGCGGATCAATAACCACACCGTGATCGTCTCCAGCCAGAATCCACGCGGGTCTTCGCAACAGCACCTGTTCCGTACTCACTATGGGCCAGCGCTCACTAAGGTCCTCAAAAATGTTTCTCCCGCCAGCCAGACTGATGGCCTCGTTGATAAAAGTACCGCCGCCGGTACTCATAAGCGGATCGTCGGTCAGTTCCCAGAACACCCCAGGCCGCTCCCGATTCCCGCGCTGCGCCTGCGCCCGCGTTATCTTGGCGCGCATAGCGGCAACCACGCTGGCCGCGCCCGACTCATGCCCCGTGAACCGGCCTATGGTTTCAATGGTCGTGTACACCTGAGCAAAGGTTGACGGCTCAACGGCGAAGGACTTGATCCCAAGCTCGTCGAGTAAGGCAATGATACGCTCGTGCATCTCCCCGGAAACAATAACCAGGTCCGGCTTGAGTACCACGATCTGTTCAACATTAACCGTTATGCCGGAAAACCCACCGACCTTAGTCCGGTTCGCGGTTTCCGGTGGATAGTTGCAGTACTCGGTAACGCCTACCACCTGTGCCTCTGCGCCAATGGCAAAGAGTATCTCGGTAACGCCCGGGCTGAGGCTTATAATCCGCTGTGGGATGGCGCTAAAGCTCACCCGCCTTCCGAGAACATCGATCGTGTTGATAGGGGTTTGCGCGTAAAGCACGGCGCGCAACGCACAGAGTATGCACACTAAAAACAGATATTGTATCTTTTTCATAGAGGCAAGGATACTCGTATAACGTTATTTATTCAAGCAACGAATTGCCTCATCTTCTACCGTTACGTCCCGTGGTCCCCACATTCACGCCGTCCCGCTTCGCCACCGCCAGCACATTCCGCAAGGAACTACAACTCGCGCAGTGCGACTGTACCAGCGGAATTGCTTGAGCCGCTGCTATCTTCTTTGCAATCCTGATCATCTCATGCGCCACAGGATTTGTGAATAGCACAATTAGCTCCGGGCTTCCCATGAGACACTCCAAGTTCCCCTTAGGCTGCGTATAAATCTTCGCCTTACACCCATGCTCCCGGCAAATGTCCCGATACCGGCACACCATCCGGTCATTCCCCCCAATAATCACCACATTCATACCATACTCCTCTCAACAAATAAAATAGGCGGGCTAACCCGTAAGCCCGCCCATTTCTCACCGCCTAAAACGCCGCAAATCGCTTGCCGAATGCGGCGCTCGCCTCTTCATCCGAGGATTCCTGCTGGACACTAAAGCCCTCCTCGAACACTGTCGCTCCGGCATCCGCCGTCCGCTTCTGCCAGTCCCGCATCCACTGACCGTCACCCCAGTCATACGTGCCGAATAGCGCGACCTTCTTCCCGGCCAGCTTTCCCTCGATGGACGTGAAAAAAGGCTCGAACGCCTCTTCTTCCAGCACCTCGTTTCCCATCGCCGGGCAACCGAACGCGAACAGATCGTATTGATCAATGATGTCCGCCTTCGCCTGTGCGGTTTCAAGCAACGTAACCTCTGCGCCGCCCTCCTTCAAACCCTTCTCGATAGCCTTCGCCATCGCCTCAGTGTTTCCTGTACCGCTCCAATAAACAACTACCGCCTTACTCATATAGGCCTCCTAAAATATATATATAAAACTGTTCCTCAACATCTGTTTTGGACAGCTTTATGCGATTTAACGGAACAACCGGATTGACCGTCATTCCTAGCGCTTTCAACCCGCCAACGTTGCGGACGGTTTCTCCCTCAGAATCACGCCGCCGTTTTGAACGTATTTCAGCAAGCGTTCTCTGCACTTCGCGTATTCGGCAAACAGGGCCGCCGCCCGCGCCACGTCGCCGTAAACCTTCCACATACCGCATAACTTGCAGTGGCTTCCCCGATGATGGATGAACCCAAGCACATCCTCAGGCGGATAGCCGAGAAAAAACCCGACCTCGTGGGGAAAATCCGCGCCTTCCCAGAACCGCCGCTCCAAAAAAGCAAGACACGGACCAGGATCACCCGCTTCCTCTGCCGCCGGATAGCCTAAAGCGCCGAGAGTTTCACGCGCCCCGTCCGTATCCAGCGCGCGGGACAAGAGCCGCAACTGGTAGGCAAAAACCAGCGCCTTCTTCCCCGGACGCCGTAGCAACAGAAAGCGCATATTTCCCGGCAGCGGCATCTTGGTTAGCATCTCGTCCCAGCCCAGGGGTATGGGAAAGAGAGCCGCCGGTTTTTTCCCCAGCAAGACCGGCGCGCAATGCCGCGCCAGCGTCATATCCAACAATAAACAGTTACCCGTAGTGTTCATATCGTCTCCCAAAACCCAAACCGGACACAGCAAGTCTTTCAAGGAGCTGATTGACCAAAAACAGCCCACATCCGGTCCGGCGGCAACATCACTCCCTTATCCAATCTTGATAGTTAACTATTGCTATCTTTGTTATAATGTACTAACAAAGATGTGTCAAGTGCCGTGTACTTTTTTGCGGGTAAAATTCGGTAAAAAATGTCTACTCTTTTGGGACAGCCCAATGTGGAGAAATCAACGCTGATTGAAGACGAATCCTTGACGGTTGGACTTGAATCTTCGGCGGTTGGACTTGAATCTCCGGCGCGTAAGGTACGTTAAATAAAACCGTAAGAATTTGTCCGCGAATGAACGCGAATATACGCGAATACTTCATTTCTTCCTTGACGCTTTTCCTTTTTAAGTCCATCTCCGTTTGGTCTTGGAGAGTATCCGTTTGGTCTCTGAGAGTATTCGTTGAGTCTCTGAGAGTATCCGTTTGGTCTCTGGGAGTATTCGTTTGGTCTCTGAGAGTATTCGTTTGGTCTTGGAGAGTATCCGTTTGGTCTCTGAGAGTATCCGTTTGGTCTCTGAGAGTAATCCGTTTGGTCTCTGAGAGTATCCGTTGAGTCTCTGAGAGTATCCGTTTGGTCTTGGAGAGTATCCGTGTTATTATCCCATATTAACTCACCTTACGCGCCGGAAAGAAAAAGATCATCGAATGACGCGAATGAACGCGAATTTTCTTTAGAGAAATGAAATATTCGCGTATATCAGCGTCCATTCGATGATAAATTCTTACCGTTTTTTCTTCCCGCGTAACATGAGATATTAAAACACCCATGTCAACGTCAAAAGTACAAAACATATCCTTGACGCTTTTCCTTTTTAAGTCCATATTACTGCTATGAATCTTGCCTATCAATCTGTGCCTCTGCCTGAAGATGTGCAGAAGCTCAGGGCTGTCGGCGACTTTGCCGGCGCAAACCGGCTCATCGCCGCCCTGTTGAAGAAAGACCTGCCGTGCGCTCTGCGTCAGCGGCTTGAAATTGAAACGCAAACGCTCGATATCCTCGCTCATGACGAGTATCCATATAGTGTAGACGCGGCGCAGCGGCTTATGCGAGAGCAAATCCGCGACTTCGTGCCGGACGAGCTTGACGCGCTCAAGGCTAACGGGGAGGCGGACTGGGCTTTTGTTGTGGGCGAGCCGCACTTTCACCGGCGCTTTTTTGATAACCTGCTGAAAACACGGGACGATTACCGTAAACGGCTTCTGACGCCCGATCTGAGTGAGCGATCCAACAAACGGAAAGAACAGCTTGATATAAACGTCGATGTCATGCGGAAAGACGGCGGTAGAAGCGCGGAGATACGGCTTCGCGCCTCTATTCAGGTTAAGAAAGCGTTTGAAGAAACCGGACGCCGTGTTCTGGTTCACTTGCCCATACCCCGTGAGGCGCGGCAGACCAGCAAGATCGCTCTGCTGGGGACTTCGCCAGCAGCAAAAGTCAGCATTGCGCCGTTGGACGCGGAACAACGCACCGTGTGTTTTGAGACAGCACTGGCGCCAGACAGCGTTTTCTGGGTCGAGTACACCTATTGTAATCAGCTTGAGTTTGTCAGCCCGGAGCCGGCGGCGGCAAAGGCTGGGGTCTACGACTTTTGTCTTGAGGAACAAGCGCCACATATCCGCTTTACGCCGTACCTGCGTTTTCTGCTTGAGGAAATCCTTGATGGCGAGACCAATCCGCTGAAAAAGGCTCGGCGTATCTATGACTTCATCACCCGTAAGGTGCGCTATTCCTTCATGCCCGAATACGCGATCATTGAAAACATTGCTGAGTATGCGGCGGTGAATCTCAAGGGGGATTGCGGTGTGCAGGCTATTCTGTTTATTACGCTCTGCCGCATGGCTGGCGTTCCGGCGCGCTGGCAGTCCGGCCTGTCCGTGTCGGAGTTCTCGACCGGTTGCCATGACTGGGCTGAGTTTTACGTTGAGCCGTGGGGCTGGCTCTTCGCCGACCCATCGTTTGGCGGCGGAGCCCTGGAGTCCGGTGCGTTTGATCGCTGGAACTACTACTTCGGTAATCTTGACATATTCAGAATGGCCGCCAACAGCGCCATTTGTACGGATTTTGTTCCGCCGAAACAGCACTTCCGCGCCGATCCGGTTGATAACCAGACCGGTGAAGTGGAATATGAGCATCACGCTTTGTTATCTTATGCACTTGAGACAACGCAGAACCTTGTTTCGTTCAAAGATGGGGCTGGAGTCGAGACCGAAGTTAAACAAAAAGTTTGATAAAGGCTCTCTATGGGGAATTGGGCTTATTGATCATTCTTCTACATACACTCGGTTTTTCCACAATATCTGCTCAATTTTCGTTAAAAACCCTTCCCTTTTTTCGGAATAAGTAAAAGTTTTTTTACAGGTAATACCGAGAGACTTAAATCTTTTGTCTATTGCCTGAAAGCAGACACCGAATTCCCTTAAATACCCGTCGAGATGGTTTTCCGCCATTTCCTTTAGTTTTTCGGGATTTATTTTCCCTTTGCGGCTTGAGGGAATATTTGAAACGATACGGCGGAAGGAGAAAATGAAGAAAGGGGAATGAAAAGAGCGGATGAAGAGTATTTCAGATTTATTGACTCACCTTACGCACCGGAAAGAAAAAGATCATCGAATTACGCGAATGAACGCGATGAAATATTCGCGTCCCTTCGATGACCAATTCTTACCGTTTTTTCTTCCTGCGTAACATGAGTAAATAAATAGAATTTTGAGGCAAGAGGCGAGGCATACTTGCCCCGTCTCTTGCTCAGTCCTTAAAAGCCGCAGCCGCGTCGCGCACCCAGCGCAGGTGGTCCAGCTTGATGTCTCGCGGGATGGTGCAGTCAGCGCCCAGAACCACGCCGGTGGTTCCGGCCTCCCGCAACAGGCGTCCAGTTTCAGCCTCAATCTCCGCCTTGCCGCCTTTGTACAGCACGCCATTGACCGTGCTATCAAAGCCGCCAATAACCGGACGTCCGCCGAAAAGTCGCTTCCCCTGCCCCAGGGAAACCTTTTCCACCGTAGTAGCCCAGTTGATGATCTGCGCGGGATAGTCCACATAATGCGAAAGCTGATTCCGCTGTCCCTCATAGCCGCAGATGTGGAGGATATTGAGCGCGCCGGTTTCGCTGGCCGCGCCTGTCTCGTTAGCTGCGTCAAGCAAGACGCGATCAGCCGGCGCGTTCACCGAGAGGCGGAGCGCGTCGCTGAAGCGGCTGTCCGCCACATCATGGACGCTGTAATAGAGGCCGCTGATCTTTGCCTCGCTTATGACGCGCTGCGCAAGGATGGCGAGGTCTCCCGCAACCACCCTGAGCGCGCGGGCAAGCGCGGCAGCGTCTTCCACCGCGAAATCCGTGAACAGCTTTGCGGCGTTCTTTTCGCCATGATTGCCAAACTTGAAAAGCGTGGCGGGCGCGAAGATGTTATAGAAAGAGAGAACTTCATCGCCAAATATGCCCCTTATGGTCTTGGCAAAGCCCACCTGTCGCTCGATCCACTCATGGTTTTCCCCGATAGGCTGCACTTTTCGTAGGTCATCAAGGGTTTTTGCCTCCATAAACAGCTTATTAGGGTATATAAAGTAGCCGTCTGTCATAATTTTGACCAGATCAGGCTGAAAGTCTGTATAAAACTTCCTGTGGCCTGCAATGTTTGCCTCAAAAACCTCCGGGTTTTCAAATCCATCGACTAGTTCATCCTTCGCATAATGAAACCAAAACCCAACAGGCGTCCGTTCAGGCTTTTCGTTTCTGAATGTCTTTAACACTAACTCTCGTTTTGACATAATAAAGCTCCTTTGACCGCGAATCTGTACATAGATTTAACGGATGTTTGATTTTTGTCAAGCGGTGTTCCTGAGCTGAGTGTGGCGCTTATTGATAAGGGGAAGTTTTAGTCGGATACTTTTTTAATAAAGCATCCCCGCATAAATGCTAAACTTGACCCACGGATTCATAAACGATACTCCCGATACGCCAGCAACATAGGCTTCATTAACCCGCTCCATAAAATAAAGCGCACCTATCCACGATCGTATCTCGATCTTGCCTGCGTATGAGACACATACTGAGTTTCTATCTTGGCGTATAGAGTTTTCATCTTGGCGTATGGAGGTTTTATTTGGTGTGTATAACTTCTAGCTTAGCGTATGGAGGTTTTATACGCTAAGTTAGAGCTTCTAACTTAGCGTATGGGAGTTTTATACGCTAAGTTAGAACTTTCATCTTAGCGTATGGAAGTTTTATACGCTAAGATAGAGCTTTCATCTTAGCGTATGGAAGTTTTATACGCTAAGATAGAGCTTTCATCTTAGCGTATGGAGCTTCTAACTTAGCGTATGGAAGTTTTATACGCTAAG